>CAKZNR010000108.1 GCA_937129725.1 uncultured Cellvibrionales bacterium
CTTGCCCGGCGGAAACTCCGTGGCATTGGGCGATCTGGTGCGGGCTGAATACACCAGCGGCCAGCAGAACATTCGCCACTATAACTTCCGCCGTACCATCACCTTGGAAGCCGATATCGATGAAAGCCAGACCGATACCGTGCGCGCCAACGAGATGATCCAGCAACATTGGTCAGATATTCGTGACAGCTACCCAACCATTAGCCTGGATTTTTCCGGCGAGTTGGACGATATCTACGAAGCCATGGGATCGCTGGGCTACTTGGGCTTGATGGGGCTGGGTATTATTTACCTTATTCTGGGTACTCAGTTCCGCAGCTACTGGCAGCCCTTCATTATTATTATGGGCACCCTGCCGCTGGCGTTAACCGGCGTTATTCTCGGCCTGCTTATCACGCGTAACCCGGTGAGCCTTTACACCCTTTACGGAGTGGTGGCTCTGCTGGGTATTGCTATTAATTCGGCCATTGTGCTCATCTCGGCTGCCAACGACCGGCTTGAAGAGGGTATGAGCCTGCTGCACGCCACGGTTTATGCGGCTCGCCGTCGGGTTATACCTATACTGATAACCACCGCCACCACCATCGCCGGCCTGTTTTCCCTTGCGGTGGGCCTGGCTGGCGAATCCCTGGTATGGGGCCCGGTTGCCATGGCGATTGTCAGCGGTCTGAGCGTATCCACACTGCTGACTCTGTTCGTGATTCCGCTGGCTTTCCGTGCCTTCAAGGGGCTTTCCCTGCGATTCGAAAAAGCCGCAAGTTAGGCACTGCTGCTTTCGCTTTAGGTGCTCGCCACGCATTCATGATGCTGGCGCTGCAAATTTATTCCCGTTAGCATCAACAAAATGTCAGTAACGCCAACACAAGTTCCCCCTCTGGTCGACACATTTGGTCGACAGGTGACCTATTTGCGCCTGTCGGTAACCGACCGCTGTAACTTTCGCTGCACCTACTGCATGGCGGAAGACATGGAGTTCTTGCCAAAGAGTCGCATTCTCAGCCTTGAAGAAATGCATCGGCTGGCAGCCTGCTTTGTCGAGCTGGGTGTCACCAAAATCCGTCTGACCGGCGGTGAACCTCTGGTTCGCAACGGTATCCTTGAGCTGGTGCGCCAACTGGCCGCACTGGAAGGCTTGCAGGAGCTCACCATGACCACCAATGGGGCTCTGCTGGGGAATATGGCCGGGGAGCTCAAACGGGCCGGGTTGAGCCGGCTAAACATCAGCCTCGACAGCCTGAATGCGCAGCGTTTCAAGGAAATGACCCGTACCGGCGATTTGCAGTCGGTGCTGGATGGCATCGAGGCGGCACGTGATGCCGGTTTTAACAACAGCAAGATAAACGCCGTTTTGCTGGCCGGAATAAACGATATGGAAGCGGTCGATCTGGCGCGTTTCGCGCTTGAAAACGACATGGATATTTCCTTCATCGAGGAAATGCCACTGGGCGAGATTGATTCACATCAGCGCGCTGCCAGCCAGATATCCAGCGAAGCGGTAAAAACTCAACTGCGGAAGGAATTCAACCTGGTTCCGTCTGCCGAAAGCACGGGTGGCCCATCGCGCTATTTTCAATGCGAGCAATACCGCCGCAAGGTGGGTTTTATCTCACCCATATCTGACAACTTTTGCGCCAATTGCAACCGGGTTCGCCTGACCACCGAGGGTCGACTGCTGCTCTGCCTGGGCAATGAACACTCGGTTGATTTGAAGCAGCTGCTGCGCGACGGTGCCAGTGATCTTGATCTAAAGCAGGCCATTGTTAACTCCATGGGCATCAAGCCGGAACGGCACTACTTCAACCCGGCTGAAACGCGTATTCTGCGTTTTATGAACGCAACCGGAGGCTGAAATGAACGGACTTGTTTTGCTGGCCGCGGGGTGCTCCGTGCGATTCGGCGAAGACAAGCGCTTTGCCAAATTACCCGACGGCAAAGCCATGCTGCTCGCCACGCTCGAGCGAATTGACGAGAGCTCGGTGCCCTGCTTGGTGGTACTGCGGCACGACGACCTGGACCTGATCGATCAATTGGCAAATCATTACCCTCGACTGCATTTTGTGCGTTGTCCAGAATCCCCACTGGGCATGGGGTACTCGCTGGCATTTGGAGTTGAACAGGCCGCGTTCCGTCGTTCTACCGGCGTGGCCATTGCTCTGGCAGACATGCCATTGATAGAGCCGGCCACCTATCGGCGGGTTACCCATCACATCAGCAGCGAAAAAATTGTCATACCCAGACACCAACAGATGATTGGCCACCCGATCGGGTTCGGGCAGGATTTTTTTGACCAGTTAAAGGCCATACGCGGCGATCAGGGCGCCCGCAGTGTGTGGCAACACAACCAAACACAGGTGGAATATCTGGATATCGAAGACGCCGGTATTCTGGCTGATATCGATACGCGGGAAGATATTCCAGCCTTGGAACACCCGACGGAATGAAATCGGTTTTTCCTCTGCTGCTGGTTTTGAGCACGGCGCTGACAATAAGCTCCTTGGCCGAGGCGCAAGTGTGGCTTTCGGAAATCGACAACCTTCAGGTGGAGCTGTATCAACGTATGTTCCCGGTCGCTCTGAGTTACAGCCAGCAAAGCAGCTTCGGCATGATTCAGGTAACCAACCAGACATTTCAGGATGAACTGGGTAAATACGAATTGATTCTGCTGGACCGACCTTCCGAAGACAGCCGCACGCCGCTGCAACGAATCGACGAAAAAATAAAACAGCTTCAGCAATCTCCCCGTGTCAGCCTGCTGCAGGTTGACCCCCACCTGGATTCGCAGCTGCCCAGGGTGCGCATTGATTGGTACGAAGGAGATAGTTGGCACCTCGAATACCTGTTGATCGATGGCCTACGGGAGTACCACTTGCGCTCTGACAGCTTCGCGCCGACAGACCGGCAGGAGGTTAACCAGCGACTTCAGCGAATTGCAGAGTCTTTCCAGCTAGCTGCCGCACCCGCATCCTACTATGCGGGCTGGAACGCACGCGCCGTAGATGCTGCTATCACGCCATCGCTCTGGCCAGACTGGCACGAAAAAAGCCAAACAAACCTGAAAAAGGCGTTGGCATTGGCCACCGCATCCTGCAGTGAGGCAAATCCCCTCACCCCGGCTGAACTGGTGCTTGAGGTTTCAGAAACAGGCTTGGTTGCTGAAGCCTTCTCCTCGCCGCGGGGAAAGTACGGCAGGTGTCTTGAGCTGGAGCTAATTGGTCTACAATTACCCCCGACATCCGCTAGCCAGACTCTTCGTATTCATATTCCGGAAACCGCGCCATGAGCAGTTATTTTCCCGAAAATCTTCCTGACCCGAATGGCAACCCCGGCATCGATCTGCCAGCCCTGGCAACCAATAAGATTATTCGCATCAGCAGGCTGCTCGATCGACAGTTGGTTAAGCTGGCCCACGAATTGGGCATCAGCGTCTCCGACCTCCGGGTGATATTTCTGCTGGGAGAACGCCGCGATTGCACCCTCAAGGAAGTCATTGAAGGCACCGTGCTGGATCAGGGAAACACCAGTCGCGTAGTTGCCAAACTGGTTGAACAGGGCTTGCTGCAGCGTAGCGAGGACGAGGACGATGCGCGCAAAACCCTGCTTTCACTAACCGGCGAAGGCCTGAACGTGCTGCGCCGTGCAGCCCCCGAACGGCTCAAACTCGAAAACATGATTGTCGAGGAGTTCAGCGAGGAAGAACGCGCCCTGCTGAACGCGTTTCTTTCCCGAATCGACAGCCTGACCCAGTCCGAGGCTTTTGACCTCGAGGTAACCGGCGATACCCCGGCTCAGGGCTGAAGCTTAAGCGCCACCAGTTCGCCAGGGTGCCCCTGAGCACCCACCGGAACCAGAATGTACTGCTCCCCGTTCACTGCATATGACATGGGTAAGCCGGTTTGCCGGGCAGGCAGCTCGTATTCCCAAACAATCTCGCCAGTGGTTTTGTCGTGCGCCCGGAACATGGGACCTCCTCCAGACGCTACGTAAAGCCCCGATCCCTCGCCCGCAAACAACAGGGTTTTTGTCACCAGCAGACCCACCCGCTCGGCATGGCCGGTGCGCGGCAATTCCACGCCCTCGAGCATAGGGTGGTTGGCAATCTCTTCCGGCGTGTCGGCATTGGCCATGCGCCAGGCGTGCTGACCCGTATTCATGTCAATGGCCGTAATGGTACCGAAAGGCGGCTTTGTCAGGGGCAGGCCGAAAGGACCCGACAGCCGCGGGCCGCCTGCCACATAGTTCATGCTGGAACGGTCGCTTTGCACCAGCCCCACCGACCCCGGATAGTGCGACGAGGAAACGTAAAGCAAGCCGCTCTCCGGGTCGGCGACCGCACCTTGCCAGTTGGCGCCCCCGGTTGGGGCCGGCATCAGCAGGGTGCCGAAATTGTCTTCAGTTACCAGCGTGGGAGGCGTGTAGAGAGGGCCCATGGTGTAGTTGGACGCAATGCGTTTTGCTTCGGCCAGGATTTCCGGAGTGAGATCGTTGAGCAGAGACTCGTCCATACCCTGGTGGGCAAATGGCACCGGCAGTGTGGGGAAAGGCTGAGTAGGCGCTGTCCACTCACCGGGGACGTCGGTTTGTGGTACCGGGCGATCCTCAATGGGCCAAACCGGCTCGCCGTTGCGTCGATCAAAGGTATAAATAAACCCCTGTTTGGTAACTTGCGCAATGGCGGGAATATCGCGGCCATTTACCCTGATGTCCAGAAGCACAGGCGGTGCGGGCGGATCGTAATCCCAAATGCCGTGTCGAATCGTTTGAAAATGCCATACACGTTCCCCGCTGGATGCGTCCAGTGCCACCAAAGATTGGCTGAACAGGTTGTCGCCCGGCCGATGGCCACCGTAGTAGTCGCCAGTAGCCGCTTCAACAGGAACGTAGACCATGTTCAACTCGGGGTCGGCAGACAGGGGCGCCCATGCACCCACGTTGCCGCTGTAGTCGGCGGAACCCTGCAACCAGGTGTCGTAGCCGAATTCACCCGGCGCCGGCACGGTATGAAAGATCCAACGCCTCTCACCGGTTTTAAGGTCATAGGCAGCGATGTGCCCCTTAACCGTTTCGGGTGAAGAAGGCGCGCGGCCTGCAGGAAACGCGGGGCCAACAACCAACACATCGTTAACCACCACCGGAGGTGAGCTGTTGCCCACCGGGTCGTTAACCAGATCGACATCCTGGTCGAGATGAAGCTTCATATCCACCGCGCCATAATTGCCAAAATTCGGCAGTCGCTCACCACTGGCGGCATCCAGGCCTACCAGGTTGAACCCCGGAGTAATGTAATAAATGCGCCCCTGGCCATCGATCTCGGCGTAGGCCACACCGCGGCCTGACCCGCCGCGAGGCGCGTTTTCGCCGCGCTTGCCCTCATCCAGGCGATGCATCCACAGAGTTTCACCCGTGATTGCATCGATCGCTACAGCGGTACGACGATTGCCGGCGGTGGTATACAGCACACCGTTGGCCATGACGGGAGTGGCCTGGAAATTGAATTCGGGAGAGGGCCCAAAATTGTCACTCTTCCAGCGCCAGGCAATCTCGAGCTGGTCGACATTTTCCGCGTTAACCAGATCGAGGGGAGAGTAGTTCTGGCTACCTGCATCTCCTCGCGGATGCAGCCATTCCTGATTAATTCCCTGCGGCTGATACACCTGGTTATCCAACTCGGCAAGCAACTGTTCGGCATCGCCCTGCGGCATTTCCAGGTTGACTGACAACAAACCCGTCAAACCACCGGAGAGTTCACTTTCACCTGCGCTGTAGCCGTTTGCCAGCAGCATGTAGGCAAGCACCTGATGGTATTGCTGCTCACTCAACCCGTTTGGATTGACCATGGGCATGGTCATGCTGGTAATGGCATAGAGGTTGGCCAACGACTGGCCGGTCCATTTTTCCAGAAAGGTCGAACCAATCAATGCGCTGCCGCCCTCGCCGCCACCCAGGTTATTACCGTGACAGATGGCACACTCGCGCCGGTAGACAGATTCCCCGGCTACGGCCTGTTGCAGCGTGAAAAGCCCCTGTTCGGAACCCTGCTGGGCGTCCGCCACATTACTTATGCCAAGACCCAGAAAGAGCAGAAACAGACAGATTTTGTTCATTGATACGTTCCCCGTATGAATGCGCCATTATTGGCTGCGCCCCGGGGAAAGCAAATGCTAGTGCATCTTTAATTGCGCCAGCAGGGAATCGATGCCCGCAACTCGGTGGTGCTCCACTCCCAGGCAGGGGTTGCCGGCCCGAATACCGTGATGATCACTGCCCACCGATACGGCCAGCTTATAGCTTGCTGCCATGGCAAGCAGTTTCGCCGTATCGGCCTGCGTTTGTGAACCAGAGACTACCTCCATGGCCATGCCCCCCGCCTCGACAAACTCCTGCAGCAAGCTGTTCAGACGACTGTGCGTAAAGCCATATTTGAGAGGATGAGCCAGAACGGAAACTCCGCCAGCACGGTGCACCCATTCAATGCACTGAAACAGTTCGGGCCAACACTTTTGTGCAAACGCCAGCCGGCTGTTTGAAAGGTATTTTCGAAAGGCCCGGCTCAACGAAGCTGCCTGCCCGGTATCGACCAGATAGCGCGCAATATGAGGGCGCCCGGGCGCTCCCTGGATACCCTCGCGCAGCCTTTGAATATCAATCACTAGGCCCCGCTTTCGCAGAGCCTGGCAAATTGCGTCGAAGCGAATTTCGCGCGCCTCTGCTTGAACTTGTTCGGCCTGTTGCATCGACTTCGAGCTGACATCAACTCCCAGGCCTACCAGATGAATACCCCACCCTCGCCAGCTGGAGGACAGCTCGATACCGGGTATCAATTGCATTTGCTCGGGAATTACCAGGTCAAGCCGGTAGGCAGCCATGGTATCGTGATCGGTGATGGCCAGTTGGGTTATGCCCTGACAGGCCGCCAAGTCTATAAGCTTTTGAGGTTCCAGCTCGCCATCCGAGCAGCTCGAATGTGTATGTAAATCAATCATTATCTATTGTTAGCTTTTGCTGCAACGGCGGCTGACTAGGCTAGCATACTTGAGGTTACTGGAGGTCATTTTGACATGGTTCGATTAGTTTCCCTGATATGCCTGCTTGTTGCTGCAGCCAGCCTGAGCGCACCGCTTCACGCTGCTGATGCAGCCTGCCCAGCCTGGCTTGACCAGGATATGCGCCGACTCGGCTCGACCGAAGTGGTAAACCTGTGCGACGAATACTTTGGCAAGCCCATCCTGGTAGTTAATACCGCCAGTAATTGCGGCTATACAGGGCAGTTTGAAGGGTTGGAAGCCATGCACCAGGCCTATTCGGCTGAAGGCCTGCAAGTGATTGGTTTCCCCTCTGACAGTTTCTTCCAGGAATACGATGACGAGGATAAAACCGCCGACGTCTGTTATCTGAACTACGGCGTGACCTTCGATATGTTTGCCGAAATTCCTGTGCGTGGCGGCAGCGCGCATCCGCTATTCGCGGGGCTTGCCGCGGAAACAAAAGCGCCCAGCTGGAACTTCTTCAAGTACCTGATTGATGCCGAAGGCAAGGTTGTTCAGGCATTCAGCAGCGGCGTTAAACCCAGCGACGAAGAGCTGGTCGCCGTTATCAAGTCGCTGCTCTAATCGGCGGCCGATGCAAGGATAGGCTGAGCCCCGCAACTGTGGGGCCGTTGGGAAAGCCTCAGGAAACGCGCGACAACACGTGGGAAACCACGGTGGCGCCGGTGCCGCCGATGTTTTGCACTAGCGCATGCTCGGCATTGGGAACCTGATTTTCGCCCGCTTCACCGGCCAGCTGCAGCCAGGTTTCAACCAGTTGATACACCCCGGTAGCGCCAACCGGGTGACCACGACTCTTGAGCCCGCCCATGGTAGACAGGGGCAGGCTGCCGGTCAGCGCAATTTCACCCTCTTTCCCAAAATGCACACCCTTGCCGCGTTCGGCATAGCCCGCCGCCTCTAGGCTGAGCGACGTAATAATGGTATAGGCGTCGTGCAGTTCGAAAATATCCATATCGTCCCGGTGCAGACCAGATTGTTGTAGCGCCCGTTCTGTGGACAGTGCTGCACCTCTGAGAAACAGTTTGTCTTCCCGCGCCTGAAGTGCCAGCGAGTCGGTACCAATGGCAGAGCCGGCAATTTTGATAATTGGCCTGCCATCTGTGGCGAGAGCTCTGGCACGTTCTTCGGTGGTGATCACAATGGCCGCAGAACCATCGCAAACTGGCGGCGCATCAAACAGTTTGACCGGGTCAACCAGCATGCGCGAATTCAGGTAGGTTTCCATATCGACCTTTTTGTGCAAAAAGGCATGCGGGTTGGTCATGCCATTGTCGTGCGCATTGATCGCAAAATGGCCGAAGTCTTCGGCGGTTACACCGTAGGTATCCATATAGTGGCGCATGATTTTTGCGTTTAGGGAAATAAAAGACTCGCCGTAACAGCCCTCCAACTCCCAATCGGCAGCTGTCGCCAAGGCGGCGGTGGTATCTTCCTTGGTGGCATGAGTCATGCGTTCAACGCCGCAGACGATGGCAGTGTCATGAAAGCCTCCGGCGACGCTCATGACGCCCCAACGAGCCGCAGAGGCACCAGAAGAACAGGCCGACTCGACTGTTGCCGCTTCAATGCCACGCAGGCCTACGACATCAGCTACCAGGGCTCCCTGCTGCTGCTGATTGGCCAGGATTCCGGACATCATGTTGCCCACCACCAGCATGGTTACATCGCTAATTTCGATACCGGCTTTGGTGACGGCTTTTTCGATCGCCTCGCGGGCCAGATAGCGACCCCGTATACCGGCATCTTTGGAAATTACCGTCTGACCCACACCAACGATATAAACGTCACGCTTTTTCAATTTCTTCTTTCACCCTTTCTCGAGGGTCAGGGGTTAGCTTAATTTTGGTCGACTGCAATATCATCACAGCCGTCCCGGTTGCTCAGCCAACAGGCCTGATATGGCGCCAGCTGGAGCTGCCCTCCTCTCTCCTCAATCGCATTGCCACTAACCAGATCAGCCCAATCGTCAATCGAAATCAGGTTGAGCTGCCCCAAAGGCAAAACAACATTCTTGTCGCTCACGTTGGCCAGGGCAAAAATGCTCTGGCGCCTGTCCAGAGACTGCCGCCACACACCAAATAACCCCGGACCCAATTGCAGCGTGTATTGAACCGCGCTGGGATGAAAGGCAGGCTGGCGCTTGCGGATACGGATCAGGCGTGCAAGTGCTTCAAACAGGCGACTGTGCGGACTGGATGGGTCCGCCAGCTGCGTTTCCAGCTCGTGAGCGATCCAGTTGTGACGATTGATGGCACGGCTCTGGCCAAGCCGATCGAGTTTTTCGTAGTCGTTGCGGGTTCCCAGCAGGCTGTGGATGTAGAAAGCCGGTATACCCTCAAGCGACAGCATAATGCTGTGCGCGCAAACCATTCGCTCGTGAGCCAGCTCGTCGGGGCCATCATGGGTACCGCCGAATGCATCGTAAAGACTGATATTCAACTCATAGGGTTTTAGCTGATGCTCGGAAAGTGCCCGCCAGGAGACCTTCCCGCCGAGCCTCTGCGCCGTTTGAACCAAAGCTTCCTGCGCCTCCTCGTCGAGCAACTCCTCCACCGGACGCATGCCGATACCGTCATGTGACGCGATAAAATTGAAATAGGTAGTGCCCATTTGTGCCGGCGGCAAACTCATAATCCAGCGATTCAGGGCCGCCGCATCGCCACTCCAGAGGGTATGCAACAGCAAGGGCGGCAGAGGAAAGTTGTATACCATGTGCGCTTCGTTGCCATTACCGAAGTAGGTGAGATTCTCCCGGTCGGGAATATTGGTCTCGGTAATCAACAACACCTCGCGGTCGTAATATTCCACCAGGGCGCGAATCAGGCGAACCATCTCGTGGGTTTGAGGCAGATTCAGGCAGGTTGTACCCACTTCTTTCCACAGGAAGGCAATCGCGTCGAGCCGGAATACTCGCACACCCTGGCTCAGATAATGGCGAATAATGCGTACAAAGGCGTACAACACCTCCAGATTGCCAAAATTCAAATCAATCTGGTCATGGCTGAAGGTACACCAGACAAACTCGACGCCCTCGGCGGTTTCTACCGGGTAAAGCAAATCACTTGCGCGTGGTCGAATGACATCGCTCAAGTCGGCCGCCGGACTGGCCGTGAAAAAATACCCACGTCCAGGTGACTCGCCCTTGATGAAATTTTCAAACCATTCGCTCTTGCGCGAACAATGGTTGATAACCAGGTCAGCCATGAGGCGGTATTCGGATGAAATAGCGCGAACATCATCCCAGTCGCCCAGTTGCGGATTCACCTGCTCGTAATCAATCACCGAGAAGCCATCGTCCGAGCTGAAAGGATAAAAAGGAAGAATGTGCACAATACTGACCAGATCGCTCAAGCGCTCGTCGAGAAATCGCTTCAAAGACACCAGCGGTTTTTCAGTTTCCTCAAATATCGAGTTGGCGTAGGTAATCAACACCAGGTCGGACTGATCCCAGGGGTCGTAATTTGGCGGTGGCATGCAGGCTTTCGCCGGATAACGCATTTCTTCCACCAGCCGGGTGGCAACTTCCCGACTGTCCTGCCCGGGATAGATCTGCTCAATATGGGTACGCAGCCTGCCAACCAGTTCAGCCAGGTCGGATTCGTCAAGCATACTGTGCGTGGTCCTCATCGGCGGCGATACGTAAATCGCCCAGAATACCCGGCTCGGCGCTGATCACGCGGTTCCAGCTGGGCACAAAAGGGGTATCCATGGGGTTGTCCAGAAAATGGTTGCCTGCCGCCATGATGTTGCGCGCAAACATTTCCACCGAGGCTTCTTCTTCATGCACGTCAAACTCCAACCCGTTCATCAGAGCGTCGTTGCGGTAGGTTTCTACGAAGTCGAGCGCGATGCGGAAATAAGTGGCTTTCAGGGAGCGAATAATCTCGGGGGTAAAAACGGCCCCATTGGTTGCCAGTTTGCGAAAAATCGACTTACAGATATCGATCGACATTTTTGACAGGCCCTGGTCGGCACTTTCGGCTGACAGATCCTGATGCTTGTGGTCGTAGTTGTCAGCAATGTCTACCTGGCATATCCGGTTATTGGCGAAGTTGCGCTTGATCTCGAGCAAAAGGCCAACTTCAAGCCCCCAGTCGCTGGGAATGCGCATGTCCGTGACCACATCCCGGCGCATGGCGAACTCTCCGGCCAGTGGGTAGCGAAAACTGTCTAGGTAATCCAGCCACTCGGAATGGCCAATCACCTTTTTTAATGCCCTGATCAGAGGGGTTACCAGCAGGCGGGTAACCCGGCCACGAATCTTGTCACTGCCGATACGCGCGTAATAGCCCTTGGCGTATTCGTAGTTGAAGTTGGGATTGGCAATGGGGTAGAGCAATCGCGCCAGCAGGGAGCGGTCGTAGGTCACGATGTCGCAATCGTGCAGTCCTATTGCCTCGCCACGGCCTGAAGCCAACATGTAGCCCATGCAGTACCATACGTTACGCCCTTTGCCCAGCTCGGTAGGAGCCAGATTTTGCTGCTCGAGACGTTCGTGAATTGCCCGCATGCGCGGTCCATCATTCCACAACACACGCACGTTGGGTTGTGGAAGCGAGGCGAAAAACTCGCGTGCATGGCGGTATTCGGCCTCGTTGGCACGATCAAGGCCAATAATGATCTCGCTCAGGTAAGGCACCTGGCACAGTTCGGCAAGAATACTGTCCATCGCCGGCCCCTGTAATTCCGAATAGAGGCAGGGTAAAACCAGCGACATGGGACGAACCTGGGAGAAACTGATCAGTTCCCGCTCCATTTCCTCCAAAGAGCGGGTGCGCAGGTTATGAAGGGTGGTCACAATGCCGTTCTGGTAAAAATCACCCATTGGGTACTCTCCTAAAAAAATATGGCTGCGACGAAATAGGTTTCACCACCAGCTAAAGGTCTCCCCGGTTTAACTCAGCAAGAATCGCGCCAGACCAACCGGCTGGTCCGTAATCATCGGTCAATCGGCTATTGGGGTTGGCGCAATGCGGTGGATTCAGGTGTTGCGAGCGCACCAGTATGGCGATATCGGCGGCGTCGAGCATGGCAATGTCATTTTCGCCGTCTCCTGCTGCGACTGAAAGCCAATTAGACTCGTCGAACCATCGCGCCATGCACCATTTTAGTGCGCCACCCTTATCACTTCTGCCCATCACATGTGCAAATCGGCCGCCTCGTTGCACCAATAGATCGCAGTTTTCCAGTTCTTGCCTGAACTGATCAAAAGCAGCATCACTGTCCTCCCAAACGCACGGTTCGGTGAAATTCCGCTGCATGCTGTTTTCGGCATCTGGCTCGGCGAGCCCGGTTCGCTGTGCAACCTCGGCAGCGCTCATCTGGCAGTAAGAGCGAAAGCGATAACGCCCACGCAGCGGCTCGAGCTGCTCCAGTATTCGCTCCCGCGGCGCCCCCAGAGCGTGTAACCGGTAGTTTTGTGGCCGGTAGTCACCGCAGTCTTGGTCGCCCGGCTGCCAACCTGCCGGTATGGCTACGCCCCCGCCATTTTCGCAGATCAATGGCGCACAGACGCCCGTTTCCCGGGCCAGCTGCAACATCTCCGCAAGGGTCTTGCTGCTGTTAAAAATACAGGGTGAGCCAATTCGCTTCAGCTCGTCCAAAGCCGGTTTGGCAGCAACCCAGGAATAGCTGTCGTGATCCAGAAGGGTGCCATCGAGATCAGTGAATACAACCGGTTTTCGCAAGCCGGAATCAACCATGCCGGTGGTTCCGCACAATGCGTTGTGTCTGATCCAGTTCGAACACCCAGTCGGCTCGCTGCGGCATCTCTTGCAGCATCCAGCGCGTGAGGCGCTCGTAGTGCGAAATGAACCGTTGCATTGCATCGGCGTTGCTTAGTTCGGTAGGTGTGCCGGTTCGCTGAACCAACTTTTCTTCCTGCCGGCTGCGCCACTCGTATACCTGCTCAAAATTCGGCGCTTGCAGCATGACCAGGCAGTCCAGTCGCGACCAGAGCTTTAACTGGTATTCGATCAGGGACCGGTTAACAAACTTGCGCCAGGCACCATTGGCGTCTTCTTCTCGTTCCAGCGCATTAAGTGGCTCGTCGAGCGCCGAATCGGGTTGCTGCAAGCAGCCAACACACCAGCCTTCCAGTACCAACAGATCGATTGGCTTATCAACCCAGGGCCAGAGTTCCTTGTTCTGACGGTCATCCACACTTTTATCGAAGCATGGCACCTGCACAGAGGGCTCATCCTGGTTGAATAGCTGGTCAAAAAAGAGCTCTGCCAGATGCAAATCGTGAGTTCCCGGCACACCGCGGATCTTCAACAGGGGATGTATCTGCCCCGCCAAACGCTCTCGGCCCGCTTTGCTCAGGTACAGATCGTCCAGCGAGAGGCTGACGGCATTCAGACCCGCCTGCTCGGCGACGCCCGTTACCAGGAAATCACCCAGAGTCGACTTGCCCGTGCCCTGGGCGCCATTGATGCCAACTATCAGAGTCTGTTGGCGATCTCCTTCCAAAAGGCAAAGTTGCTCCAGCAAAGGCTGGAAATAATCGCGCGCATCAAGGGCATAGGTTTCTGGCAACCGGTGCCTTTGGCAAAAAGACTCGACCCAGTCCGGCTTTTCGTTGTTCATGAGGCTGCCCCGTCAATGCAACGCTGCAACCGGTCGATAAGGCGCATTGCTTCAAGGCATTGAGCAAAACAGGACTCGGGTTGGCGCTGCTGCACAATGGCATCGCGGAACTCTGCAAGGATATTGATAAAGGGGTCCAGGGGATTTTGCTGCATCAGGATGTTGCCCTGGTAGTCAACCAGTTTTGGCCCACCAACTTCCAGTGTGTTTTCAAGGCCAATCACCTTGCAGCTGGCCTGAATCGGCCCGTGATGATTGAAGGAGCATACGCTCGAAACCAGGGCGCCATCTTTGCTTCTCATGCCGAGGGTCAGATCCATCGGAATGCCGAGCTCGGGATGTTCGGGGCCGGCCTGGGCCCATACCTCGAAAGAGTCACCGGGAAACAGAGTACAAATAAAATCGAGGAAATGGCAACCGTGATGCCACAGCATGTTATCGACCCAGGTTCGCGGCTGACCAAAACGATTCAGGTTTTCCCGGCGAAAGAAGTAGGTTTGTGTCACCAGGTGCAGCGGCGTCAATTCGCCATCCATCACCTGGCGCTGTAACTCCTTCCAAACCGGCGCAAAACGCCGCGTATGCGCTACCATGGCGACCCTGTCGGTGTTCCTTGCGATGTTGGTCAACTCCTCACTGTGCTGCAGCGATAGCGCCATGGGAATTTCCAGCAGTAAGTGCTTGCCGGCCTTTAGCACCTGCTCGGCCTGCTGACGGTGCAGCCGGCTGGGACTGCCCAAAATAACCGCATCTACCCCCTCGTCGAGTGCCAGCTGCAGGTCGGTACCCTGCCGGGGTATCTGCCATTTTTCGGCAAACCCAGCCACATCCTCGGCAACCCCGCCTACCAGCGCAACCACCTGCATACCGTCCACAGACTGCAATGCCTCCATGTAGGTAGCCCCCTGGGCGCCCTCTCCCACCAGGCAAATATTCAACATTGATGACAACCCTTACTCGAAAAAATGTAATTCAGTTTCATTTATTTAGGGCTGAACCCCGTATTTCTGTAATCAAGAGACTATACTGTCGCACAGTAAGCCAAGCTGCAAAGCCCAATCGGACATTATGACAAAACGCACCAAAATTATTGCCACCCTCGGCCCCGCCAGCTCCACTGAAGAGGCCATCGAGCGCCTGATTCTTGCCGGCACGGATGTGTTTCGCCTGAACTTTTCCCACGGAACCCAGCAAGAACAGGTTGCACGGGCGGAACTGGTTCGCCGTATCGCAGCGCGGCATAACAGGTATGTTGCCCTTCTGGGTGATTTGCAGGGCCCAAAAATTCGCATTCAGGAATTTGCTTCGGGGTTTGTGCAGCTCGAACCCGGACAGGACTTTTGCCTCGATACCCAGCTTGCCGCCGACGCGGGCGACTCAAGCCAAGTGGGCGTGCTTTACCGCGATCTGCCCAAGGATTGCGAGCCGGGCAGCCTGTTGCTGCTTGATGATGGCCGCCTTGAGATGGAAGTTCAGTCCGTCGACGGCAATCGCATTAACTGCCGGGTTGTCACCGGCGGCAAACTGTCCAATAACAAGGGCATCAACCTGGCTGGTGGAGGGTTGTCTGCGCCCGCGCTGACAGAAAAAGACCGATCCGACCTGACTTGCGCCGCCCAGGCACAGCTGGACTACCTGGCAATTTCCTTTCCAAAGTCGGCCGACGATATGCGTGAGGCACGAGAACAGGCCATTGCTGCCGGCTTTGCGGGGCGTCTGATCGCCAAAATTGAACGCTCTGAGTCAGTTGCCTCGGAAGAAGCCATGGATGCGATTATTCTGGCATCGGATGCAGTAATGGTTGCGCGCGGTGACCTGGGTGTGGAAATTGGCGATGCACAACTGGTTGGCATCCAGAAACGCCTCATTCTCAGAGCCCGGCAACTGAATCGCATTGTAATTGTGGCTACCCAAATGATGGAATCCATGATTGAGAGTGCATTGCCAACGCGAGCTGAAGTATTTGATGTGGCCAACGCTGTGCTGGATGGCACCGATGCCGTCATGCTCTCGGCAGAAACTGCCGTGGGCGCGCACCCCCACAAGGTGGTAGACGCCATGGCGCGGGTGATTCGCGGCGCCGAACGTGAACGCATTACCCAACAATCACAACACCGGCTTGACCGGGTGTTCGATAGCGCCGACGAGACCATTGCCATGGCTGCCATGTACGCAGCCAACCACATGAAAGATATCAAGGCGCTGGTGAGTTTGACCGAGAGCGGTACCACCCCCTTGCTGATGTCCCGAATTCGGTCGGGGCTACCTATCTTCGCTTTGTCGACGCAGCAAAGCACGCTGCGCCGCTGCGCCCTGCTAAGGGGTGTTCAGCCGGTCGAATTTGAAGGTTGCGATACCATGGCCGATACCATCAGGCTCGCTTTTTCACAGCTTTGCGAGAAGGGTCACCTGCAGCCCGGTGACCGGGTCATTGTCACTATTGGTGATCAGATCGGAGAGAGCGGCCGCACCAATACACTGAAAATACTGACGATTGGCTAAAGCCGAGTATCCAGATCCTCCAGGATCAGACTAAGCCGCTGCGCTGCCAGGCTGATGCGCCCGGCAGAGACATAACGTCCATCCTCAAGATAGGTCGGATCGGGCGACTGGTTTTCTCTGATGCTATACGCCAGCCGCGACTGGGCCAGCCCCTCCGCCAACCAACTATCCAACCTCATATCCGGGTCAAACTGCTCTGGCATATGACTGTCCAGCGCCTGCTTTAACGCGGGGTATTCGTCGTAGCGGTCAAACAGCCCAACACCCGTATCCCACAGTGCATGCAGTGACTGGGGACAACGCCCCGCCGCCAGCGGCCTGGTCGCGCAAAACAGGTTGCCACCCAGATCGTGCCGGCAATTTTCGCTAACCCGGGTGATGGTGTGCATGGGCTGATGTATGTCGCCAATCATGTGCACAAGAAATGACAGCACCAGAGCCTGGGCGATTTTGCTGTCGGCCTGCTGCCAGGCCTGCTGTAGTAATGGTATGACACGGACCACATCCCACTCGGGTGATACCTGGCAGCTCGAGGGCGACAGGGAACCCTCGTTGATGGCCTGGTTGGTGTAATGCCAGCTGGATGTATCCTGATCGGCCAGTGGCTCGAGCGCGGCTGGCAACCTGGCATCGAAGCGCTGGAACAGCTGTCCCAGGGGTTCGTCCCGAACCCAATCCGGAAAAGAGGCAATTTTGGCGACATCGTTGCTGGAACCAAAGGCGCGCAGGTTCACCATGCGACGATCAAATTCGAAGCGGGTTTCCAACTCGCGTGCGATGCTTTCCAATTCACGCGACTGAGCGCTGTCGATCTGATCCATAGCCAGATCGACAATAAGAACATGGCCGTCCTGGCTCCAGGCAGACGCCAGCAGTGGTGTACAGGCCAGTGTCAAAACAGCCAGCCTTGTAAACAGGAAGTGCTTCATAACTACCCCTCGATAAACTGAAATGACTGCCTAGTGAAAGTCGCGCGATCCCGGCGCGACATCATGCAGTTCATGACTGCGATCTTCGACATGGCCTGCAATCACATGCACAACGGCCTGCTCGACTTCCACCCGGCCTTTTACGAATAGCAAACTGGCTGACAGCAGCGGGGCGCGGAATTTCTCCAGCAAGGAGGGCCACACCACCAGATTAATATTGCCCGTTTCATCTTCCAGCGTAATAAACAGCGTGCCTTTGGCGGTACTGGGCCGCTGACGCCCGGTAACCAGCCCGCCCACCCTGACAAAACTGCCGCTGCGACAGTCGGCCAAACTGCTGGCCAGCCGGCAGTTCCTCCAGGGGTGCTGCTCTCGCAGCAGGCTCATAGGATGAGCTCGCAAACTTAGGCCGGTTTGACGATAGTCCTCGCCAATTTCCTCAAGCAGCCCAGGCGGACGCAAACGAACGCCATCGTCAGCCACAAATCAGGCCCCACTATTCTCAATTTCGTAGCTGTGTTCGATCGCAACCCCGCCTCTGGCCAGCATGATGGAGGCAGAGCAATACTTCTCTGCGGACAGGCTCACGGCGCGCTTCACCAGGGATTCGCGCAAGTTGTTGCCCCGCACAACAAAATGCAGGTGGATGCGGGTAAAAACCGCTGGTACCTCATCGGCACGCTGCGCGTCGACTTGGCAAACACAGGATTCCACCTGCTGGCGGCTTTTCTTCAAAATATCGACCACGTCAAAACTGGAACACCCACCCACACCGCTGAGCAGGGTTTCCATTGGTCTCGGCCCCTGATTCTGGCCACCGTGATCCGGTGGACCATCCATTAAAACTTCGTGCCCACTGCCTGTTTTGGCAGAAAAACTGGCGTCGCCGCGCCAGGTTACTGAAACCTGCAACTGCGTTACTCCTTTGAATCACGGGGCCGCCGAGATTACCACAGGCGCCGCCATAAGCTGCTGAAAAAAAGTCGGAAATTAGACTGCACTAGCTTTAACTTTAACCCATACGCGGCATACTGTTTAGCAATGAAAGCGAAGAAAATTCTGTCTCAGGGAATACAGCCGCCCCGCTCTGCGGATTCGAGTGGCACACCCAACCCTCTGTTGCGCCCAAGCAGTGCGCCCAAGCAGTGCGCCCAGCCTGCCGCAGTTCCTTGAGCACTGCCAGCATAGGCGCTATCCGGCCAAATCCACCATTATATTTGCCGGCGAAAAAGGCGAGTCGTTTTACTACATTATTCGTGGCACTGTCACTGTGGTAATCGAAGATGACGAAGGGCGGGAAATGGTGGGGCGAGTATTAAAAGACCTCGAAGAACAGGGGCTGTTAAGTGTGAGCGGTAAAACTATTGTCGTTTTCGGCACTAGATAACTCGGGTCAGGGTCGACCGGATCACAGGAATGACCAAACACCCACACAATAAAAAGACTCTAGCCCTGGACGATCTGGATCTTGCAGATTTTTCTGCATGGCACTATCACTGGAGAGATATTTTGGCAGCATCAACAACTGAAAATCGGGAGATCCCCAACATCGATCGCTATCTCGCCTATTGTGAGCGAAAGAAATACCCGGCAAAAACGACCATTATTGAAACCGGGGAAGTTGGCGATACTCTCTATTACATTATCAGCGGCACTATTACGGTGCTGGTTGAAGACGACAATGGTCGCGAAATTATTCTGGCGTACCTTTCCGAAGGGGACTTTTTCGGTGAGCTCGGCCTATACAGTGAAGATGAGCAAACACGCAGCGCCTGTGTGCGTGCTCGTACCGATTGCGAAGTTGGTCAAATCAGTTACAAACGTTTCCACGAATTGGCCAAAATTTATCCCAGCCTGATGCAGGCCCTGGATGCCCAGGTAGCTAACCGGCTGCGCCTAACCACCCGAAAGGTACTCGACTTGGCCTTTCTCGATGTCACCGGCCGGGTTGCCAGTTGCCTGTTCGACCTCTGCCGCCTGCCAGAATCGGAAGAAGTTGAAGACGGCATCAAGATCAAGGTGTCACGTCAGGAAATCGCGCGAATCGTGGGTTGCTCGCGCGAAATGGCCGGGCGAATTCTCAAGGATATGCAGAACATGGGGCTAATCGAAGCGCATGGTATGCAGGTGGTTGTGCATGGAGCCACCAAGGCAACCGAAGAAGACAGCGACGAGCCCGATGAGGCCGGCGACGAACCGCTGAACTAAACTGTTGGCAACCGGCCCGAGAAGAGCTTCTGCAGCTCGGCACCCGGGTCGTCGGCGCGCATAGGCGTCTCGCCGATCAAAAACGAACGCACACCCCTTGCCCACATAGCGTCGATATCCGCACTTGAATTCAATCCGCTTTCGGTAACCAGCAGGCTGTCATCCGGCACCATATCGAGCAGTTCCCAGGTGGTTTCAAGGTGCGTTTCAAAGCTGTGCAGGTCGCGATTATTTACCCCAATCAAACGGCTTCCAGTTTTCAGCGCCCGTTCCATCTCGTGCTGATCATGCACCTCCACCAGCACATCCAGGCCCAACTGCACAGCCAGCTGGTAAAGATCGCGCAACCGGGCCTGCTCGAGCGATGCCACGATCAACAATATCGCGTCGGCACCCAGCACTCTGGCTTCGGCTACCTGCCATTCATCAATGGTGAAATCCTTGCGCAAAACCGGCAACTGGCAGGCTGACCGCGCCTCTACCAGATAGTCCTCATGGCCCTGGAAGAAATCCCGGTCGGTTAGAACCGAAAGGCAAGCGGCGCCAACCTTGGAATATGAGCGAGCGATGCTTGCAGGCTGGAAGTCCGGACGTATCAAACCCTTGCTCGGCGATGCCTTTTTAACCTCTGCTATCACCCCTGGTTGGTCCTGCTGTACCTGCGCTTCAAGCGCCGCCTGAAAACCCCGCGCAGCGGGCATTTTTTCAGCCTTGTCGCGAAGGCTGGCAAAGCTCTGCAAAGCTGATCGCTCGGCTATTTCCTCGCGCTTGCGCTGGTTGATGCGCTGAAGGATGGTGCTCACGCCGGTTCTACTTCCTTCAGCATGCGGCTGAAGCTTACCAGGTCGGTTAGTTTGTTCTTCGCCAGGCCCGACGCAATAGCATCCTGCGCCATGGCCACACCCTCGGCATGGGTTGACGCAACGCCGCTCACATAAATGGCGGCACCGGCGTTGAGCGCCACTATATTGGCCGCGGCAGAACCCCACTCGGAAATGCCCTGCCGAACCAGTACCAGGCTGGACTGGGGATCTTCGGCCCTGAGATCATCGAGACCAACCGGCTGCAGGCCGAAATCGGCCGAGCTAATCTGATACTGTCGAATTTCACCCTGCTTCAGCTCGCAAACATGAGTGATGCCCTGGCAACTGATTTCGTCGAGGCCCTCCTCCGCATGCACTACCATCACGTGCTCACTACCCAGCTCGCGCAGCACTTCTGCCAAGGGAAGCAACCAGTGGCGAGAAAAAACCCCAAGCACCTGGTTGGGCGCGGAGGCCGGGTTGGTGAGGGGCCCCAGCAAATTGAATATGGTGCGCGTAGCTATCTCGCGACGTGGGCCAATGGCATATTTCATCGCTCCGTGGTGAGCTGGCGCAAACATAAAACCAACTCCCAGCTCGTCAATGCAACGGGCAACCTGCACCGCATCCAGATCGATTCGCACATCGGCCGCTTCCAGCAGGTCGGCGCTGCCGCTGCTGCTGCTTACAGAACGGTTGCCATGCTTGGCCACTCTGGCGCCGCAGGCAGCAGCCACCAGCGCCGACGCCGTGGACACATTGAACAGGCGGGAACCGTCTCCGCCCGTGCCGCAGGTGTCCACCAGGTGGTCTGCAGAGACCCTTACCGGGGTTGAAAGCTCGCGCATAACGCGAGCAGCACCTGCAATTCCTTCCACCGGCTCGCCCTTCAAACGCAGCGCCACCAAAAATGCCGCAATCTGCGCATCCGTGGTTTCGCCGGTCATAATTAGTTTCATCACCCGGCTCATTTCGTCTGCCGCCAGGTTTTTGCCCTCGATGGCTTGGGCAATTGCTTGTTTGATATCCATGCTATTAACCCTGTTACTGGTTCAGGAAATTGGCCAACAGTTCGTGGCCCTGCTCGGTCAGAATAGATTCCGGATGGAACTGTACGCCTTCGATTGCCAGTTCCCGGTGGCGAACACCCATAATTTCTTCAATCTCGCCATCGCCGGTTTCGGTCCAGGCCGTCACTTCAAGACAGTCCGGCACACTTTGCTTGTCGATTACCAGGCTGTGGTATCGGGTAGCAGTGTATGGCGAAGGCAGATTGCGAAACACACCCACTCCCTTGTGGTGCATGGGCGATACCTTGCCATGCATCACCTGACCGGCACGCACGATTTTTCCGCCAAACACCTGGCCGATGCTCTGATGCCCAAGGCACACCCCAAGCAATGGAATTTTGCCGGCGCAGGCCCGAATCAGTGGCATGGATACTCCCGCCTCGTTGGGCGTGCAAGGTCCCGGAGATATGACAACCTTCTCAGGCTGCATCGCCATTAACTCATCCACGCTGCGTTCGTCGTTGCGCACCACCTTCACATCCGCACCCAGTTCGGCCAGGTAATGCACCAGGTTCCAGGTAAAGCTATCGTAGTTGTCCAGCATCAGGATCATGATTTTTCTCCCAACGCCAAGCTGGCTGCGCGCATCAGGGCTCGAGCCTTGTTCATGGTTTCTTTCCATTCAAGCCTGGGCACCGAGTCGGCAACAATGCCGGCTCCGGCCTGAAAATACATGGTGTTGTCCTTCACCAGCGCAGTGCGAATGGCAATGGCGGTGTCCATATCACCGCCCCAGCCGATGTAACCGACCGCTCCGCCATACAGCCCCCGCTTGGTGGGTTCAAGTTCGTCGATAATTTCCATGGCGCGAATCTTCGGTGCTCCACTTAAGGTGCCAGCGGGATGTATGGCCTTTAGCACATCAATTGCATCGTTGCCTTCCTCGATGGTGCCTACCACATTCGATGTCATGTGCATTACATGGGAAAAACGCTCAACCACCATCTGTTCGGTAACCCTGACCGTTCCCGTGCGGGCTACCCTGCCGCAGTCGTTGCGCCCCAGGTCGATCAACATCAGGTGCTCCGCCACCTCTTTTGGGTCGTCGCGCATATCTTGCTCCAGCGCCAGATCCTCGTCCGCTGTGTGACCGCGGCGGCGCGTACCGGCAATGGGCCGCACAGTAACCTGGTCGCCATGCAGGCGCGCCAGAATTTCAGGTGACGCACCCGCTACCTGAAAGTCGCCAAAATCCAGGTAATACATATAGGGGGAAGGGTTTACCGTTCTCAACGCCCGGTATAGCTGCAAAGGTTCGGTATCAAAGGGAATCTGCATACGATGCCCCAGCACCACCTGCATGATGTCGCCGTCAAGAGCGTATTGCCGAATGCGCTCGACCGCTTCCATATAGCTTTCCTGACCCATTCCCGACTGGATAATGGATTCATCCAGATGGATGCTATGGAAATGCATTGGGGCCAGCCCGTCCGAGCGGGTCTGCAACTGTTGCTCAAGCTCATCCAGGCGAGCCTGCGCCTGCTCCCAGGCATTGGCCTCAGTTGCCTTCACATGCACCACCAGGTCGATGGTACCGCTGAAGTTGTCAAAAATAGCCAGCTCGTCAGAGCGCAGCAGATAGATGTCCGGAAGTTCGAGGTCGTCTTGCAGGTCCGGATGCGCAAGACGCGGCTCCACGTATCGCGCGATGTCGTAACCAAAATAGCCCACAAGGCCACCACTGTAGCGCGGTAACTCGGGCAGGTCGGGCACACTGAATTGTGCGAGATACTGGCGCACATAGTGCAGCGGATCGTCTACCTGCTTGCAGGATTCGCCCTGTGAATCGGTTAGCTTGACCTCAGTGCCACGAACCTGAATCGACTCACTGCAGGCCAGGCCAATAATGGAATAGCGGCCCCAGTTTTCGACGTTTTCAACGGATTCCAGCAGGTAACTGCCGGCGCAATTGGCCAGCTTGGCATAGACGCTAAGCGGGGTTTCCAGATCGGCCAACAGGCGGCGAGTGACCGGGATGTGGGAAAACTTCTGTTTTTGGTACTTTTTGAATTGTTCCGGCGACATGGGATTCTCTCTGACTCATGCTGTGTGGGTATGCGTGACAATCAGACACGCAGCTGCTGTGGCGCAGATCAGATTCGCCAGCGAGCGTCCCGGAAACTCAGGTATGAGTCGTAAGCAGTAGCCGTTTTCATGGGTGCGCATGATAGCCGAAGGCTGACGGCAGGGAAAGCTGGTGGAACGCAAAGCTATTCCAAAGGCGCTAGCGCCTCTACCACCAACTGCACCGACTCGTTGCCCTGAAACTGATTGACTGACAGACGATAGGCCAGATGAACCCTTTGCCCCGTCTTCAGTGGTCGGGATTCATCGGGCGCAAAGAACCAGATCGCATCCAGCGTTTCGATCTGATCCTCCAGCCTCAGCGCAATCTTCAGATGCAAATCCTTTAGCCAGCGAACAGCTTCCACCCTGGCTTTGGCCTCGAACACGGGCTCCGGGCAAGCCTGCCCCCAGGGGACAATAGACTGCAGCATGCTAGCCGTTTCCAGATTGTGTTCGTCGGCGGGCAGTGTGCCATCGGTTAGCACCAGCGCCTTGAGCTGGTCGCTGTGAAGCTGCTCACGCGCCACCTGCGCGAATGCCTGTTTCAATTGATCTAATCCGGACTCCTCAAGTGTTAATCCGGCCGCCATGGCATGCCCGCCAAACTGCTTGATCAGGCCCGGATTGCGACTGTGTACCAGCTCGAGCGCATCGCGCAGGTGGAACCCGGCAATGCTTCGGCCAGACCCCTTTACCAGGCCATTCCCGGCTTGCGCCAACACCAGGGTGGGGCGATGTGTTTTTTCCCGGATGCGCGAAGCCAGCAAACCAATCACCCCTTCGTGCCAGTCGGCGCGATAGATACAAACGGCATGGGGAAGGTCAGTCTCGAGCTCATGCAGCTGTTCCAGCAGCTGTTCGGCCTGCTGCTGCATCAGATCCTGGCGCGCCCGACGTTCGCGATTAATCTGATCGAGCTGGCGAGCCAAGTCCATTGCCCGCCCCTCGTCATCCTCCAGAAGGCAACGAATTCCCAGGGAAATATCTTCCAGCCTGCCAGCTGCATTGATACGCGGGCCTACGGCAAAACCGAAATCAGAGCTGAGAGTTCGCCGCCAATCGCGGCCGGCAACCTGCATCAAACAACGAATACCGGGCACGCCCTGGCCGGAGCGCACACGACGCACGCCATGGGCCACCAATAAGCGGTTCAGCCGGCCCAGGGGAACCAGATCGGCCACAGTGCCCAGGGCAACCACATCGAGCCAGATGGAAAGGTCGGGATCAGGCAGGTTGTTTTGCTTAAACCAGCCCACCTCGCGAAGTTGGGCCCGCAGAGCCAACAACAGATACAGCAACACCCCCACCCCGGCGAGGCTCTTTTCGGGGAATTCACAACCGGGCTGGTTGGGATTAACGATAGCGGCGGCATTGGGGAGCCTGCTGGCCGGTAGATGGTGGTCGGTCACAATCACTGGCATTGCCAGCTGGTTGGCCCGCTCAACACCCTCGATGCTGGCAATACCGTTGTCGACCGTCAGCAGAATCTCTGCACCCAGTTGCGAGGCCTGCTCGGCCAGCGAAACAGACAGCCCGTAACCCTGTTTGATTCGATCAGGTACCAGAAAGTCGACATTGCGGAACCCGAAGGAGCGCAGCGACCGCATAGCCAGTGCACAACTGGTGGCGCCATCGGCATCATAATCACCCAGAATTAGCAGTCGCCGTTGTTTGCGCAGCGCATCTTCCAGCAGATCAGCGGCCTGCGAGACGCCTTGCATCTGGGTGGGACGAGCTACTGAATTCCAGTCCGGGGTTAAATCCGCCTGTTGAAAAATTCCGCGGCTCGCGAGCAGCTGTGCCAGCCAATGCGGCAGGCTGGATTCCAGTTCACCTGGTTCCGTGCTGGTTGCGCGCCGGGCTATTTCAACCAATGGCGCGCCGGATGTATTCCGTTACTTCCGGCAATTCATTGGCAATTACATCAAACTGCTCTTCGCGCTGCATAAGGTCAACCATGTGGTGAGGCAGCGCGGCGTGAACCGGCAAACCGGTTTTCTCGATCGCTTCGGAAAATTTGGCAGGATGAGCTGTGGCAAGGCAAACCATTGGGCTTTGCTGGCCTGCCACCGCGGCTCGGCCGGCTTCAAAACCGATGGCTGTATGTGGGTCCATCAGATAGCCGGTTTTTTCGAACTGGTGCCTGATTGCTTCCACAGTTTGCTGGTCGTCCACCCGAGCGCTGCTGAACAGTACACGAGCATCATTCAGGGCTGCCTGGGGCAACTGCAGCGGCTGCCCTTCCTTGAAGGCATGCATTCGGGAAGCGACCTCTCGCCCGTCGCGCCCCAACAGATCGAACACCAGTCGCTCGTAGTTACTGGAGATCATGATATCCATACTGGGGGTGAGGCTGTGAATCAGGTCCTGCTTGGAATAGTCATTGGCACTAATGCTGCGATGCAGAATATCGTTGCAGTTGGTGGCAATCACCAGTTGTTCGATTGGCAAGCCCATGCCCCGCGCCAGATAGCCAGCAAAAATATCGCCAAAATTGCCGGTTGGCACCGCAAAGGACACCTGACGATGGGGCGAGCCCAGAGCCAGGCCAGCATAAAAGTAATAGACGATCTGAGCCATGATACGGGCCCAGTTAATCGAATTTACGGCCACCAACTGGCGGCCATCCGGCAAAAAGGATTGGTCCGCAAACGCGGCCTTTACCATATTCTGGCAGTCATCGAAGTTGCCTTCGACCGCCAGATTGAACACATTGTGTTCCACTACCGTGGTCATTTGGCGGCGCTGCACATCGGATACCCGGTTGTGCGGGTGCAGTATAAAGATATCCACGTTCTCGCAGTGGCGACAGCCTTCAATGGCAGCCGAACCAGTATCACCTGAGGTTGCCCCAAGGATTACGACCTTTTGCCCCCGACGCTCCAGCACCAGATCAAGCAGGCGACCAAGAAATTGCAGGGCAAAGTCTTTGAATGCCAGGGTAGGACCGTGGAAAAGCTCCAGAATCCAGAGGTTTCGGTCCATCTGTACCAGGGGCGCGATGGCCTGGTGACGGAATTCGGCGTAGGTTTCTTGCAGAAGCTGGCGAAACTCGCCTTCACTGATGGTTTCCCCGAGAAAGGGATACATGATTTCGAATGCCAGGTCGGGGTAATCCAACCCTGCCCAGCCAGCAATCTGTTCAGAGCTGAAGGTTGGCAAGCTCTCGGGCACATAAAGACCACCGTCTGTTGCCAGCCCGGTCAATATGGCGTCTTCAAAGTTGAGGACAGGCGCTGTCCCCCTCGTACTGATGTACTTCATTCTATTTCTCCAGGTCTTCCACCCGAATTCTTATGACAGGCTCCACTACCTCTTCAAGCGCTTCCAATTTTGCTACGGCTTTCTCGAGTATCGCCTCTTTTGCCGGCGAGGTGATGAGCACCAATGGCACGTGCGAAGCACCCGGCTCGGCTTCCTTCTGGATCATGGCATCTATGCTGACCCCGGCGTCGGTCAGGATGCGGCTGATACTCAACATCACACCAGGCTTATCCAGCGCCGTGATGCGCATGTAGTAGCCAGTAATGCACTCAGAAATGGGCAGTACCTGTAGGTCTTTCTGGTCTTCCTGCACCACACCCAGATGAGGTTTCATAATACCGTCGGCTTCGATGTTGCGAGCTATTTCGACAATATCGGCAACCACCGCCGAAGCCGTGGGCAACGAGCCCGCACCGGCACCGTAAAACAGAGTGGGGCCGGATGCATCACCGTCGATCCAGATAGCGTTCATCACGCCATCGACATGAGCCAGCAAAACATCGTGTGAAATTAGTGTGGGATGCACCCGAATCTCCACTCCCTCGTCCACGCGGCGCGCAATACCCAGGTGCTTGACGCCATAGCCCAGCTCCTCGGCAAACTGTACGTCGATTCGCTGCAGGTGGCCGATACCTTCGGTAAACACCTCGTCAAACTTGAGCGGTATACCAAAGGCGATTGAAGCCAGAATGGTCAATTTGTGTGCAGTATCCACACCCTCAACATCAAAGGTGGGGTCGGCTTCCGCATAGCCCTTGGCCTGCGCTTCCCGCAACACGTCCTCGAACACGCGCCCGTGGTCGCGCATTTCGGTGAGAATGAAGTTGGCGGTGCCGTTGATGATACCGGCGACGGAGCGAATTTGATTGGCTGCCAAGCCTTCGCGCAGCGCGCCGATAACCGGGATAGCACCGGCTACAGCGGCATCAAAGGAAAGAAACACCCCCTGCTCTTCCGCCGCGCGGAATAATTCATTGCCGTGCTCGGCAATCAGTGCCTTGTTTGCCGTAACCACGTGTTTGCCGTTGGCAATAGCCTCAAGCAGCAGGGTTTTGGCAGGCTCAATTCCACCAATAAGTTCAACCAGAACGTCCACCTGCGGGTCGCGCGCCACCTCGAAGATATCGCGACTGATGCGAATATCCGAGGTGTCACAGGTGGGGTTATCGCGGCGCGCACCAATATGCACTACCTCGATTGCGGCGCGGGCGCGCGTACTGATCTCTTCAAAATTTTGCTGGATCAGGCTCAGCGTACCGCTACCCACAGTACCCAGGCCACAAATGCCGACCTTAACGCTTCTATCGGATATCACGAATTTGTCTCGATTAGTTTGGCTGAAACCCGGCCCGGAACTGCAATTACAGTGATCCGGACCATAAAAAAAGGCCGGGCATTGTAGCACGGCCTTTTGCGGTTCTGGACGCCCGAATAATGGCTATTCCTCGTCGACATCCAGCAACTGCAAGTACTCGACAGTGGAACGGAAACCCGGCATCAATACACCATCGGGGAGGATAATGGCCGGGGTGCCAGTCACGCCAAACTGCCGACCCAGGGCATAGTGACCCGCTACCGGGCTGTCGTCGCAAAGCTCAGCTTCAACAGACTCTCCCGCTTTCAGCCGTGTCAGCACATCGACCCGATCTTCGGCGCACCAGGCCTTGGCCGTTTCGCTGTATTCGTGTGTCGGCACGCCGTTGCGCTCGATCCCCGAGCGCGGGTAGGCTAGGTAGTGCACCTCGATACCGGCGGCGTTCATTTCGGCCATTTGCTCATGCAGTTTTCGACAAAAGCCACAGGTAACATCAGTGAAAACTGTGAGCACCCCTTTGGTTTCGCCAGTTGCAGGAAAAACAATCATGCTGTCGGGATCAACTTCGGCCAACAACTCAAGCCGCTGGCCGGCTCGCTGGCTTTCGGTCACATCAACAAATTGCCCCGGCTGAATAGCATAGAGGGCACCGACAAAAAAGTGCTCGGCATCTTCGGATACATACAGCAATTCGCTGCCTACCCTCACCTGGTAGTAGCCCTGCACGGGCGAGGGCTGAATATCCTGATAATCAAAGTCGGGCCGGGCCGCCTGAAGAGAAGCAAGAATTCGGTCGACCACGGCCGAATCGACATCAGCAGACGTGTCTGAACAGGCCGACAGGGAAACAAACAAGGCTGCGCCTGCGGCGAGAGTTTTTAGTAATCGCATGGAAACCCCGCGTTGGTTTAAGCATCCCATTGTAGAGGAACCAGAAGGCTACTCGGATAGATTGAGCCTTTGTTCACATAACTTTTCAGTGCACCTGTCCCCCCCTTTTGCGACCTGCCGCACAGAAACCTAGCCGCGCGGATGGTGTTGGCTATGCATCTGCTTCATGCGCTCGCGCGCAACATGAGTGTAAATCTGCGTGGTTGAAAGGTCGCTATGACCCAACAGCATTTGAACAACCCGCAAATCTGCACCGTGGTTTAACAAATGGGTCGCAAAGGCATGCCTTAGTACGTGAGGGGACACCCTGGATTGAATGCCGGCGCGATTGGCATATAAAACAATGCGGTGCCAAAAGGTTTGCCGGGTCATTTGCCTGCCCCGGCGGCTGGGAAACAGCACATCACTGGTACCGGAGGCAAGCAGCTCGCTGCGCGCTTCACGAAGGTAGCGCTGCAGCCACTCCAATGCCTGCTCGCCTACCGGCACAAGTCGCTCCTTGCTGCCCTTACCAAAAGTGCGAACAACACCCTGACGTAAATTCACCTGCGAGAGAGTGAGCTCTACCAGCTCGGATACCCGCAGCCCCGTGGCGTAGAGCAATTCAAGCATTGCTTTGTCACGCAATTCGATTGCATTGTCTGGATTGGGCTCATCAAGCAAGAGGCCGGTTTCCGCTTCTGACAGAGATTTGGGCAAAGCACGCCCCAGCTTCATACTTTCAATCAGGGCTGTGGGGTCTTCTGCCACCATTCTCTCGCGCAGCATCCAGCGATACAGACCCCGCAGGCAGGAGAGGTGGCGCGCGGTTGAGCGGGGAGAATGGCCCTGCGCATACCGGTCAGCCAAATATTGCTGAACATCCGCGGCCGCGGCCTGGCGCAATTGCACGCCCTTGCTGGTGCACCATGACAGCCAGATAGACAGGTCGGAGTGATAGGCTTTGAGTGTATGCGGGCTCAGGCCGCGCTCGGCCCATATATAGTCGATATAGCGCTTCAACAGCGTCTCTTCTGCCCTACTCATTGCATGCGCCTAGCCACCATAAATGAGGGCATCGGGTATCCGGTAACGCGCCTCTCCCACGCGTACAAACTGGAGACAGGACTGCCAACTGTCATTGCCTTGGTTACAGTTCAGCTGCATGAACAGTCGGCCGTCGCTCTGGAAATTCAAAGTGTAGAGGCTGGAGTTTTCCGGTTGCTGTACAGGCTGGCTATCGTCCGTGGACTGAAACTGTTGCAGTGTCCAGGAGGTGCCTTCCAGATCACTGGCAAAAAGCTGTACCGCCGTAATCGATAGCAATAAAAAAATAGCGGTGCGCCACGGAATCTTGCTCATCAGTTAAATCCTCTCGCGAATCGGGCAAGGCAAACTCTGCTTACCATATTGCACCGGCCGAAATGGCGCAATTACCGCTGCTGCAGAAACGAAAAAGGCGCCCCGAGGGCGCCTTTTCTGCAGTGCGATGAATGCCACCAATTCAGGAAAGCTTTTCCTTGATTCGAGCCGCCTTACCTGACAGTTCGCGCAGGTAGTACAGCTTGGCCTGACGCACATCACCGCGACGCTTGACCTGAATACTGTCAATCAGCGGGCTGAAGGTTTGAAAAGTACGCTCAACGCCAACGCCGTGGGAAATTTTTCGTACTGTAAAGGAGGAACCGGCGCCGCGACTTTTCTGTGCCAGAACAACACCCTCGAACGCTTGCAGACGCTCACGGTTGCCCTCTTTAACCCGCACCTGAACTACCACGGTATCTCCCGGAGCAAACTCCGGTATTTCGCGGGCCATTTGCTCTTTTTCAAGCTCGGCAATGATATTACTCACGACTTTCTCCCATTATCTTTAGCGCCGCGGCGCGTGTTAAACCAGTGTTCAATAACCAGATCCGGCCTTGTTCGCCGGGTTTGAGACAGAGCCTGACCCTGCCTCCATTTTTCAATCGCCCCGTGGTCGCCGCTGAGCAACACGGAGGGTACAGCTTGTTCGCACCAGGCTTCCGGCCTGGTGAAGTGAGGCCAGTCCAAAAGGCCTTCACTGAATGAATCCTGCTGCGCCGACTGCTGATGGCCGAGTACTCCCGGTACCAGGCGAAGCAAACCGTCCAACAACAATAGTGCAGGCAATTCGCCTCCACTGACGACAAAATCCCCTACCGAGATCTGCTCGTCTACCTCGCGCTCGATAAAGCGCTGGTCCAATCCTTCGTAGCGCCCCGCAATCAAAACCAGGTTGCTACCGCTATCCGCCATTTGCTGCAGACACTTCTGCTGCAAGCTGCGCCCCTGGGGCGAGAGGTAGATTACCCTCGCGTTGTCTGCCCAGGCCCGCGCTTCATTTAACGCGGCAAGCAGGGTGTCACACTTCATCACCATGCCCGGACCGCCTCCGTAAGGCCGGTCGTCTATTGTAGCGTGCGTGTCACCGGCATGGTCCCTCGGGTTGAATGCCCGAACTTCCACTCCGCCTTCGCTTGCCTTGCCAGTTGCCTTGCCGGTAACTCCCAGCGCGGCAAAACTTTCAAGTACCTCCGGAAACAGGCTAATGAGTGCAATCTTCATAGCTTCAGCACTCCTGCCTTAAAACTCGGGGTCCCAGTCGACCTCCAGTCGCTGTCCGGCCAGGTCGACCTCAAGCACATATGGCCCGACCAGCCAGGGAATGCATCGATCTTTCGAGTCGAGGCTTTCCGCCGTTGCTACCACCAGCATCACATCGTTGGCGCCGGTTTCCATTAATCTTTCCACCCGCCCCAGCAAAACCGGCTGCGGTAACTCTTCGCCGTCGCGTCGGGTGGCATAAACGTCCAGGCCTTCAAGCTGGTACCAGTAATACTCGCCCGCCTGCAACGGCTCGAAACGGCTGGTTGGCACCATAATGCAGGCGCCCTTCAGCAACTCGGCGTCATTGCGGCTTTGCGAACCCGGCAAGCGAGCCACCAGGTTTTTGCCGCTTCGCTGCCACTGCTCAACCTCGACCTGCTCGTGGTTTTTGATCAATCGTCCTTTGCGATCGACCAGCTGCCAGGGCTGGTATTCAAATATTTTTTCAGCTGGCGCAGTTTCCGAATGAATTTTCACCCAGCCCTTTACGCCAAAAGCACCGCTCACGTGCCCTACCTGGGCCTGCTGCGGTGCCGTTTTGTCAGCAGCGGCAGCCTTGTCCACTGCGCAGCACTACCTGAGCTGAATCAGGCGGCTTGCTGTTCGCGAGCTTCCTGAACCAGCGCGCTGACGCGCTCGGACAGGGTTGCGCCCTGCTCAACCCAATGATCGACTCGATCCAGGTCAATACGCAGGCGCTCTTCGTTACCGCGGGCACCCGGGTTGAAGAAGCCAACGCGCTCGAGAAAACGTCCATCCCGTGCGCGACGGCTGTCGCTAACACTCAAGTGATAAAAGGGGCGCTTCTTGGCACCGCCACGTGAAAGTCGAATAGTAACCATCGAAAAAGTTTTACCTGCCTTTAATCTATAGCAATTGACCACTAAGACACTGAAATAAAAAGAATTTTGTCTTGGAGGCCCGAAAGGGCGCGTATTTTACGAAAACTGGGGCCGGATTGAAACCGATTTTTGCGTTTTCCGCCGAATATTCCCTAGAAACCGAACGGGTTCTTCTTCGGAGTGAAATCTGGTGAAGGGTTGCCGCCGCCCCCGGACGGTGGCAGACCTGTTCCGCCAGCGCCGCCCTGCATCTGGTTCGCCGCCTGCATCATGCGTTTTTTACCCTTGGCAGAACCCATCTTTTTCATCATTTTTTGCATCTGTTTGTGCTGTTTTATCAAACGGTTCAGGTCTTGCAGGCTGGTTCCCGAGCCCTGGGTAATTCTGCGCTTTCGCGACCCGTTCAAAATATCGGGGTTTTGTCGCTCTTTGGGTGTCATGGAACCGATAATGGCCTCCATACGCCGCATCTGACCCTGCACATCCTTTTGTTCCATGGCCTGAGCCATGCCGCCCCCCATACCTGGCAGCTTGTCCATCAGGGCGCCCATGCCCCCCATATTGCGCATCTGCACAAACTGGTCGCGCATGTCTTCAAGATCAAACCCCTTGCCTTTGCTCCGGGTAATCTTGCGCGCCAGTTTTTCGCTTTTGTCCTTGTCGACCTTGCGCTCAATTTCCTCGACCAGCGACATCATGTCGCCCATACCGAGAATACGGGACACAATCCGGTCCGGATGGAAGGGTTCCAGAGCGTCGGTTTTCTCGCCGGTACCGATAAACTTGATGGGCACACCCGTGACCTGGCGCGCCGAAAGGGCCGCGCCGCCGCGCGCATCGCCATCGGCCTTGGTCAGTACGATGCCGGTCAACTGCAATTTCTCGCCAAAGGCCCGCGCTGTATTGGCCGCATCCTGGCCCGTCATCGCGTCAACCACGAAGAGGGTTTCTGCTGGCTGCAAAACCGACTGCAGGCCACTGATTTCCTGCATCATTTGTTCATCAATCGCCAATCGACCAGCCGTATCGACAATCACCAGATCATGAAACTGCCGCTTGGCATGCTCAATGGCCGCGTTGGCAATATCGAGCGGTTTTTGTTCGGCAGAACTGGGATAAAAGTCCACGCCAACTTCACCAGCGAGAGTTTCCAGCTGTTTGATCGCCGCCGGGCGGTATATATCAGCGGAAACCAGCAGAACCTTTTTCTTCTGGCGTTCGCGCAGATAACGGGCAAGTTTTGCTGTGCTGGTGGTTTTACCAACACCCTGTAAACCCGCCATCAACACCACAACCGGAGGACGGGCTGCGAGGTTCAGCCCTTGGGATTCGCCGCCTATTGCTTCTGTCAGTTCGGACTGAACGATTTTCAGGAACTGCTGGCCGGGAGACAAACTGCTACTGACTTCCTGCCCCACGGCGCGCTCGCGCACCCGCTCGACAAAATCCTTTACTACCGGAAGCGCAACATCGGCCTCCAGCAGAGACATTCGCACCTCGCGAAGGGTGTCACGAATGTTTTCCTCGGTCAGTCTGGACTGACCGGAGATCTTTTTCAGGGTGGCGGAAAGGCGTTCCTGAAGGTTGTCAAACATGGGCAAGATGGCTGGTTCAAAGGGGTGCGGAGTATAACCAATGCGCTGACTATCATCCATGCGGCAACCGGCAGGTCATATATCTAAATCACGGCCCAACCGGTCAACTGTCCCAAGGTCGGCATGCAAATCTCATTCGACTTGTGACACACTATTCCTTTCGCTCCGGAGCTGCGTCTTTGTTGCCCGTTAGTTTCAGTTTGATCATTCTGTTTCTGTACGCCGGTGCCTGGCTGCGCCTGCACCTTGCCCTGCGCAATGACACCCGAATCAATGCCAATATGCAGATGCTTTTGGCAGGGCTTGGCGGGCTGGGTCAAACCCTACTGGCCTGGAGCAGTATGTCAGTTGAAACCGGAGTTGATTTTAGCCTGTTCAAAGTGCTGTCTCTGATTGCTGGCTTGACGGTGGCCGCGGTGGCCTTCAGCTCCAGGCGAACCGCGGTTCAGCCGGTACAGCTGATATTCATACCCCTGGCCGCCCTGATGCTTGCAGGCGAATTGATGAACGCCGGCAGTGCAACTCCGCTGGCTTTGTCTGCGGGCACTGCAACTCATGTGCTGCTATCACTGGTTGCCTTTGGCATCTTCACCCTGGCCACCGTGTTGGCACTGTTGTTGGGTTATGCCGAGAGCCGTCTGAAACATCACCGCGTAACCTCGCTGGTGCGACACATTCCACCCATCGAGGCGCTGGAATCCTTTATCTTCGAGCTGCTTACCCTTGGCAGCCTGCTGCTGGCCGGCTCGGTATTTTCC
>CAKZNR010000109.1 GCA_937129725.1 uncultured Cellvibrionales bacterium
GTATTTGCTGCTATAGTGTAAGTGTTTGATGTTGTAATGTTGATGTTTGCAGTGGCGATTATGTTTTCATGCTTGTTTGTTAACTTACCACCAGTAATATTATAGGATCCGCAGATTAACACAAAGTTTTGTTTTATCTATTTAACCACTAGCAGCCAAAACTCAAAAGTTTGTACACCACCGATACAAGAAGAAAAAGTAGTGAGTTTCAACCATGGATTTCGGACGTTTATCGGGCACACGCGTTATGATCGCCATCGATTATAATAATGACGGGTTGGAGACCCACTACCCCCGTTTGCGTTTGATCGAGGAAGGATGTGAAGTTGTTGTCGTCAAATTCCATCAAGACATCAAGGTAAAGTTTAAAAATTTAGGGCTTGCAGTAATCGACGAGCAGCATAGGTTTGGCGTAAAACAAAGAAGTAAATTATGGCAAAAAAACGCACTACCGCCCCACATTTTAGTGATGACGGCTACACCCATTCCTCGCACTTTAGCCATGAGTCACTACGCCAGCCTGGATGTTTCGGTAATCGATGAGTACCCGGCGGGCCGAAAGCCGGTTTCAACTGTGCTGGTCTCCCGCGACCGGCGCGATGAGGTGGTGCAATCGGTTACCAAAGCCTGCGCAGAGGGCCGGCAGGTTTACTGGGTGTGCCCGCTGATCGAGGAATCCGAAAATTTCGACCTGCAGGCCGCGGAACTGGCAGCCGACGAGCTGCGCTTAATGCTACCCGGCTTACAGATAGGGCTGCTGCATGGGCGCATGAAAGCCAACCAGAAGGATCAGGTGATGCAGGCCTTTCGCCAAAAAGAGATCGATCTGTTGGTGAGTACCACCGTAATCGAGGTGGGAGTGGATGTGCCCAATGCCTCGTTGATGGTGATCGAAAATCCGGAACGTCTGGGTTTGGCCCAGCTTCACCAGCTGCGGGGCAGGGTGGGCCGTGGCGAAGTTGAATCGCACTGTGTGCTGCTTTATGGCAACCCCCTGAGCGATGCGGGACGCGAGCGGCTGAAGGCCATGCGGGAAACTTCCGACGGCTTTGAATTAGCCGAGATCGACCTGCGTATGCGCGGCCCGGGTGAGCTTCTGGGTTTGCGCCAAACCGGCGATGTGGGTTACCGAATTGCCGACCTGATTCGCGACCAGCAGTTGTTGCAGCAGGCTGGAGAGGTTGCGCCCGGGCTGCTGCAGAAAGCGCCCGATCGGGCCGCAGCCCTGGTGCGTCGCTGGGTACGCAGCGCCGAAGATTACGCCTCGGTGTAGCCTTTTTGCCGTATGGGTGCGCCTTTTGCGGTTGCACTGGAAGGTGGCAAACTTTTCGCTATACTGGTCGGCCAACTAATTTTTGTGCAGTGCATGAAAAACGAACTTTTCTCACAAGGAATTGACCTGATGCTCTACGGAATGGGCACCGTTTTTGTGTTCCTTACCCTGCTGGTTTTCCTGCTCAAACTGCTCGAGCTGTTTGTGCGGCAGTTTCCCGGGCAGCCTGTTACTGCGCCACTGCGCAGAGCCCCGGTTCAGGGAACCCCTGCGGGCGCAACTCTCGACCCTGCCCATCGCGCTGCCATTGAAAAGGCAATCAAACTCCACCTCAAATTATAGAAGTTGAACCAGACATGAAATCCTCCAGCCCGCTGGGCATTACCGACGTCATTTTGCGGGATGCTCACCAGTCGCTACTTGCAACCCGAATGCGCATCGATGACATGCTGCCCATCGCTGAAAAGCTGGACAAGGTAGGTTTCTGGAGTGTCGAGTCCTGGGGTGGCGCAACATTCGATGCCTGTATTCGCTACCTGGGTGAAGATCCGTGGGAGCGCATCCGCTTGCTGAAGCAGGCCATGCCCAATACCCGCCAGCAAATGCTGTTGCGCGGTCAGAATATTCTGGGTTACCGACACTATGCCGACGACGTGGTAGACAAATTTGTCGAGCGCGCTGCCGTGAATGGTGTGGATGTGTTTCGTGTTTTCGATGCCATGAACGACATGCGCAATATCGAGCGTGCGCTGAAGGCGGTGAAGCAGGTCGAAAAACACGCGCAGGGCACCATTTCCTACACCGTTAGCCCGGTCCATAACCTGGATCTGTGGGTTGATCTGGCTAAACAGGTCGAAGACATGGGCGCCGACTCTATCGCCATCAAAGACATGGCCGGGCTGCTTAAGCCCATGGTGGGTTACGAGCTGGTAACGCGTTTGAAAGAATCGCTGGATATCCCGGTGCACATGCAAAGCCATGCTACTACCGGCATGTCCACAGCTACCATTCTCAAGTGTGTAGAGGCCGGCATCGACAACGTCGATACGGCTATTTCCAGCATGTCCATGACCTACGGGCACTCGCCTACTGAATCGGTGGTTGCCATTCTTGAAGACACCGAGCGCTCCACCGGCCTGGATGTCGAGTTGCTGGAAGAAATTGCTGCCTATTTCCGCGAGGTTCGCAAGAAGTACGCAAAGTTTGAAGGTGCCTTGCGTGGAGTGGATTCGCGCATTCTGGTTGCGCAGGTGCCCGGCGGCATGCTCACCAATATGGAAAACCAGCTGCGCGAGCAAAATGCCAGCGACCGCATGGATGAAGTGCTGCAAGAGATTCCCGCGGTGCGTAAAGATCTGGGTTTTATCCCGCTGGTGACGCCCACCTCACAAATTGTCGGTACCCAGGCGGTACTAAATGTCTTGTCCGGCGAGCGCTACAAGGTGCTGTCGAAGGAAACAACCGGTGTGTTGCGTGGCGAGTATGGCGCCACACCGGCTCCCATGAACGAAGATTTGCAGCAGCGCGCGCTGGATGGCGATGAATTGATTAGCTGTCGGCCGGCTGACAAGCTGCAGCCAGAACTGGACAAGCTTTCCGCCGAACTGAAAGAGAAAGCCGCCGAGCAGGGCATCGAGCTAACAGATGGCGAGGGCGAAATAGACGATGTACTGACCTACGCCCTGTTTCCCCAGGTAGGTTTGAAGTTTCTCGAAAATCGTGGCAATCCGGACGCTTTTGAGCCGGCGCCAACCGCGGCCAGTAGCGCTGCCCCTGTCAGTGACCAGGGCGAGGCGGTTTACGATGTTGAAGTTGAAGGCAAGAAATACCAGGTTCGCGTTGGCCCCGCCAGCGAGATTACCGCAATTAGCCCTGCTGGTTCGGCTGCCAATAGCGATTCGAGCGGCAGCATCAGTGCGGCTGGCGAAGGCGCCCCGGTCGCCGCGCCACTGGCTGGCACCGTGATTCGTTTGGCCGTGTCGGAGGGCGATCAGGTTTCCGCCGGCGACCCTCTTCTCTATCTCGAAGCCATGAAGATGGAAACGGCGGTTAGTGCAACTGATGATGGCACTGTTACATCAATTCAGGTCAAGGTTGGCGACTCGGTTTCGGTCGGCGACACCCTGCTTGAGATGGGCTGAGACGCGCCGTGCAAAACCTGCTTACTCTATGGAATGAATCTGGCCTCGCGCAACTGAACCTGGGTCAGGTATTCATGATGTTGATTGGCGGTGGGCTGCTGTTTCTGGCTATCCGCAAGAACTTCGAGCCGCTGCTGCTTGTGCCCATTGGTTTTGGCACCCTGTTGGTAAATATTCCCGGGGCCGGTTTCGATGCGGCGCCGGTTTATGCTGCCACCGGCGAACTGCTAAACCCCGGCGGTTTGATGTACTACATTTACCACGCCGGTATCGAAACCGGGCTGTTCCCGCTGCTGATATTCATGGGCGTGGGAGCCATGACCGATTTTGGCCCCTTGCTGGCCAATCCCAAAACGCTGCTGCTGGGCGCCGCCGCCCAGTTTGGCATTTTCGCCACGGTGATTGGCGCCGTGGCGCTGAGCCATTTCGGTATTCTGGATTTTTCCATCCAGGATGCAGCCTCTATTGGCATTATTGGCGGTGCGGACGGCCCCACAGCTATCTTTGTTACCAGCAAGCTCTCGCCCGATATTCTGGGCGCGGTAGCGGTAGCGGCTTACAGCTACATGGCCTTGGTACCCATCATTCAGCCTCCCATAATGCGAGCACTTACTACCAAGAAAGAGCGCGCTATAAAGATGGAGCAGCTGCGGCCGGTGTCGAAACTGGAGCGAATTCTGTTCCCCTTGGTGCTGCTGCTGTTGGTTGCTATGTTCCTGCCCTCGGCCGCCCCACTGCTGGGGATGTTCTGCTTCGGAAATTTGATGAAAGAGTGCGGTGTGGTGCAGCGATTGTCCGACACGGCGCAAAATGCACTTATCAACATTGTGACCATTTTCCTGGGCCTGGGCGTTGGTTCGAAAATGAGCGCCGACAAGTTTCTGAACTTCGAGACTTTGGGCATTCTGGCGTTGGGTATGGTGGCATTTTGCATTGGTACCGCCACCGGCGTGTTGCTGGCGAAGTTGATGAATAAAGTCTCGAAACACCCCATCAATCCACTGATTGGTTCCGCCGGTGTCTCGGCTGTGCCCATGGCAGCGCGGGTATCCAACAAAGTGGGTCTGGAAGCCAACCCCAACAACTATTTGCTTATGCATGCCATGGGGCCCAATGTGGCCGGGGTGATCGGCTCGGCCATTGCGGCCGGAGTGATGCTTTCCCTGGTGGGCTAAAAAATAAAAAAAGGGGCCAGACCCTGAAAGTCTGACCCCTTTTTGCTTATATCCCCGCGGCCTAGAAGCTATAGCCCACCGAGAGGGTGTAGACGTAGGGATTCACTTCAACATCGGAAGTGTAGGTGCCTGCTGGCACGGTTGGCGCGGCTGAACCGTCAGCTGTCATGCTGGCTTCCAGTTCAATGTCGATGTAACGCGCTGACGCATTCAGTGACCAGTTGTCATCCAGGGCGTAATCGACACCCAGCTGGTATGACAAACCATAAGAGTTGCTGACACTCAGGTTGTCCAGGCCCAGTGAGGCGCCCGTGGCATTAAACTCTTCGTCGAATGTGAAGGTGTAGTTCACACCCAGTCCACCGTAAAACTGCAGCGCAGAGTCGGCACCCGTAAAGTAGTAGTTCAGGCTTAACGTGGGCGGCAGGTGAGTGATTTCTGCCACGACGGTTTCGGGCTGTACGGTAGCATCAGTAACCAGAGTTCCTTCGGCATTCACATCATGCTTGAAGGGGGTAGCTGCGAGAAGCTCGATCGCCATGCGGTCGCTAACAAAGTAGGCCAGGTTCAAACCCAGCTGGGTATTGTCGCCAGCCGACAGATCCAGGCCGGTATCGGTTGTGCCGCCCAGAATCAGGTTGCTGCCGCCACCGTCCGGTGAAACCGAAGTTGCACCCACCCGTACCAGCATGTGACCCGCTTCCCAGGCCGCAACCTGACCGCTTAGCAGAATGCCTGCTGTTGCAAGAACAATATTTTTCATTTTTTGGCTCCTTGTGTGTTTTCCCGTCAAATGTAGGTCAGCCGGAGGCTGGGCAAGTTGATCCGGAGCAAGTTTTGGGAGGCCATTGGGGAGATCCATGCACCCTTTTGATGCACGTCAATTGCGAGCGTTCGGTACGGTTTTGTCGTCGAGCATTTGCACCCGAACAAAGCGGAAGGCTTGAGAAAAGTGGCAATAAAGAAGAGGTCAGCCTTTCAGGCTTTGACCTTCTTTATCTGGTTAAAGCATCGGTGAAACTTAAACCTGGGTATCGCTGGTTTCGTTAAACACCGCTTTGTCGAAGTGCCCCTCCGACTTGGCTACCAAAGTGGCCACGGTGGCGTCGCCGGTGATGTTAACCGCGGTACGCAGCATATCGAGTATGCGGTCGACGCCCAGCACCAGGGCGATGCCTTCAACCGGTAGGCCAACCTGGGTGAGTACCATCGACAGCATAATCATGCCCACGCCGGGTACACCGGCGGTGCCAATGCTGGCCAGGGTGGCAGTGAGAATCACTGTCAGGTATTGGCCCAGCGTTAAATCGATGCCAAAGGCCTGGGCAATAAATACGGTGGCCACGCCCTGCATGATGGCGGTGCCGTCCATGTTGATGGTGGCGCCCAGGGGCAATACAAAACTGGCAACGGAGTTGTCGACACCTACGCGGTTCTCCACCGTGCGCAGTGTAATAGGCAGGGTGGCGCTACTGGATGCGGTGCTGAAAGCAACCAGCATGGCCGGGCGCATATTCAGCAGGAAGGTAACAGGGTTCAGACCGCCCACCACACGTACCAAACCGCAGTAAACAATAATCAGGTGAAGCAGCAGCGCACCGGCTAGAGTCAGCATGTATTTGGCCAACGCAGCCAGTAGGTCGAAGCCCAGCTCGGCTACCATCTCGGCAATCAGGGCAAAAACACCGATGGGAGCGATGGCCATCAGGATGAACACCATGCGCATGATGACGGTGTCGAAGCTTTCGAAGAAGTCTCGGGTGGGCTGGCCGCGCTCGCCTACCTGGCAAAGCGCAAAACCGGTCAGCAGTGAAAACACAATCACCTGCAGCATATTGCCTTCGGCCATGGCAGCAATGGGGTTGGTCGGGAAGATGTCTATCAACACCTGTTTCAGGCTGGGTGCCTCGGCGCCACTAAACTCGGTCACGCTTTCCAGCGAAACCCCGTTGCCGGGCCCAATCAGGATGGCCAGGCTGAGCGCCAGAGTGATAGCAATACAGGTTGTGGCCAGGTAAAACCCGATGGTTTTGGCCGCCATAATGCCAACCCGTGCGTTGTTGCCAAGGACCAATGTACCCAGTACCAGCGATACGAATACCAGCGGAACTACCAGTAGCTTCAGCAGGTTTACAAAGATGGTGCCCACCGTGTCCAGTACGCCGGACACAACCCATAACTGGGTGAGTTCGGCCACGCGGCCGTCGCCCTGCAGCAGGAAGTTCAGTAGCAGGCCGAATAGAAGCCCGGCGCCCATGGCGATCAGAATACGTTTGGTCAGAGTCACCCTAAGTCCCCACTCTTTCAGTTTGGCTAGACTAGCAGATTAGAAAAATGGGGTCAGAAGTGATTTAACTAAGCTCTGGCTCTAATAGCGGGCCATTCCCAGTAAGCATTAATCTCTGCTTCCCGCATTTTTCGTTTGCGTCGGAACATAAAAAAACCCGCCTGGGAGGCGGGCTATTTACGCTATGGCGAAAGCCTAAAGCGACTGGTAGTAGTCCATCAGAATCTGGGCTACCTCCGGGCGCGAGAACTCGGGCGGTGGTGCAATGCCGTCGCCCAGCATCTCGCGTACTTTGGTGCCGGAAAGCAGCACAAAGTCGTCTTTTTCGTGATCGGGCGCGTCCCGCATCATTACTACTTTGTTGAGCTTTTTCGACCAGGCGGTGTGGTCGGCGTTGTAAATTTCCAGCTCCAGCGCGCCTTCGGGCACATGCTCGTCAAAGATGGTTTGTGCGTCGAAGGCGCCGTAGTAGTCGCCCACGCCGGCATGGTCGCGGCCCACAATCAGGTGGGTGCAGCCCATGTTCTGTCGGAACACGGCATGCAGCACGGCCTCGCGCGGGCCGGCATAGAGCATGTCGAAACCATAGCCGGTAATCATCAGGCTGTTGGGTTCAAAATACAGCTCGGCCATCTTGCGAATGGCGGCGTCACGCACGTCGGCAGGAATATCTCCGGGTTTCAGCTTGCCCAGCAGCATGTGGACCACGCAGCCGTCGGCTCCGGTGTCACGCATGGCCATTTTGCAAAGCTCTTCGTGGGCGCGGTGCATAGGGTTGCGGGTTTGGAAGGCAAC
>CAKZNR010000110.1 GCA_937129725.1 uncultured Cellvibrionales bacterium
CATTGTCCTACTTTGTGGGCGGCGACATCGCCGAAGACGGGGGGTTTGCGATTGCGCCCTACACCAATGTCCGTTGGGAAAACGAAGGCACCATCATCAACGGTGGCACCGCAATGTCGATGGGCAATTACTTCTTTACCCAAGTGGATGGATCAGAGGTAAAGGTCGAATACACCTTCGGCTTTGAACAGATGGAAAACGGCGAACCAAAGATCGTGCTGCACCATTCTTCGCTGCCTATGACTGTTTTTCCGCTTGCCATTGCCATGATTGGTTTCCTTATTCAGAGCGTTGCGAATTCTTTTTCCAGGCGCTTGGCCGCCTTCTTCGACACGCCACCAAGGAACTCGATGGCCAGACGCAGGCGCACCCGCGACAGGTCGGCACCGACAATGCTCATCAGGTCAAACACCGGTGGGCAAACCGTGCTGCCACTCATGGCAACAAACACAGGTTGCAGGAAGTCGCGCAGCTTGAGCCCCATCTTGTCGGCCAGGGCAGCAATCTGCTGGTACAGGGCATCGCGCTGCCAGTCGCTCTGTTGATCCAGCGTCCAGGACAAAAATTGCAGCACTTTCAATTGTGTCTCGGCATCCAGCTTGAGTGCGTCGAAACTCTCCTGTTTCAAACTGGGGTGATCGACAAAAAACACCGACGCCAGCGGAGCCATGTCGGCAAAGGTTTCAACCCGCTGCTGTAACAGATCGACAATGGCCTCGGCCTTGCCCTGGGGAAAAGCCCAGTTGGCGTAGCGCTGGATAAATTCGGCCGGCTGCAAATCTTCTCGTATCCAAAGGCCATTCAGCCAGCGCAGCTTCTCCTGATCGAACACCGGCCCGCCGAGAGAGACCTTATCGATATCGAACTGGCTGACCATTTCGCCCAGTGAAAACTTTTCCGATTCGTCCGGCATCGACCAACCCATGCGGCCCAGGTAGTTCACCAGACCTTCGGGCATAAAACCGGCATCGCGGTAGTAGGTAATGCTGGTGGGATTCTTGCGTTTACTCAGCTTGCTCTTGTCCGGATTACGTAGCAGCGGCATATGCACCAGTTCGGGCATATCCCAGCCGAAGTATTCGTAAAGCAACTGGTGCTTGGGCGCCGAGTTAATCCACTCCTCGCCGCGAATCACGTGGCTGATCTGCATCAGGTGGTCGTCAACCACATTGGCCAGATGATAGGTAGGCAGGCCGTCCTGTTTCAGAAGAATTTGAGCGTCTACATTGGCCCAGTCCAGTTCAATCAGTCCGCGAAGCCTGTCGCGCACATGGCACGGTCCCTCTTCCGGCACAACCATGCGGACAACCGGCGCAATGCCCTGCGCCTTGCGCCGCTCGATCTCTTCATTGGAAAGCTGCAGATCGCTGGCCTTAAGTGCTTTCTGGATGCCCTGCTCGCGCCGTTGTGCGCGCAACTCGTCCAGCTCTTGCGGAGTGCGGTAACAGTAAAAAGCCTTGCCAGAGTCAATCAGCTGCTGAGCATGTTTTGTGTAGATATCGGCGCGTTCGCTCTGGCGGTAGGGGCCATATTCGCCACCAACGTCGGGGCCTTCGTCCCACTGCAAGCCCAACCAGGAGAGGCTGTCCAAAATGGCCTGCTCCGATTTCGCCGTGCTGCGCTGTTGGTCGGTGTCTTCAATGCGCAGGACGAACTTGCCTCCGGCCTGTCGCGCAAAACACATGTTAAAAAGTGCGATATAGGCCGTTCCAACATGGGGGTCGCCGGTGGGGGATGGAGCTATTCTGACGCGTACCATAAAACCTGATCTGGTGAGAAAAATGGAAGGCAGCGATTATGCCATTGCTGACAGGCTCAAGTCGCGGTTGCAGTGATCGACGCTGCTTGCCGCTATAATAACGAGCATGAATTCCTGGCCTGCCTACCGTTTTTCCGTCGCCCCCATGATGGAGCTTACCGATCGCCACTGCCGCTATTTCCATCGGCTGCTAACGCGGCATAGCCTGCTGTACACAGAAATGGTTACTACCGGGGCGCTGATTCACGGCGATGTGCATCGCCATTTGCGGCACAGCCCGCAAGAACAACCCTTGGCACTACAGCTGGGCGGGTCCGAGCCACGCGACCTGGCCCATTGCGCGCAACTTGCCGAACAGTGGGGCTACAGCGAAGTCAATTTGAACTGTGGCTGTCCCAGCGACCGGGTACAAAATGGTGCCTTTGGCGCCTGCCTGATGAAGCAACCCGCCCGGGTTGCCGACTGCGTAAAGGCCATGAAACAAGTGGTAGACCTGCCTGTCACCGTGAAATGCCGCATTGGCGTTGACGAACAAGACGAGGAAAGCGCATTGCAGGACTTCACCGGGCAGGTTCAGCAGGCAGGCTGCGACCTACTGATCGTGCATGCCAGAAAGGCCTGGCTTCAAGGCCTAAGCCCAAAACAGAATCGCGAAGTGCCACCGCTCGACTACCCCCGTGTATATCGCTTGAAACAGGCTTTTCCAGAGCTGCCGATTGTTCTGAACGGAGGAATCCAGGATCTGCATCAGGCCGAACAGCACCTGTTGCAGGTTGATGGTGTGATGCTGGGACGCAGTGCCTACTACAACCCGGCCATGTTGATGGAGGTTGATCAGCGTATTTTCTCGAATCAGTTGCCTGCCGTGGCAATGGAAGATGTCATGGAATCCATGACACACTATATTTCACAGCAACTGCAGGAAGGTGAGCGAGTGCATGCGGTAACCCGCCATATGCTGGGCCTTTTTCAGGCGGTACCCGGGGCTCGCCAGTACCGGCGAACCCTCAGCGAAGGGGCTGTACTAAAGTCCGCTGGGCCCGAGCTACTGATGGACGCCTGGTATTGCGTCACCAAGGCTGCGGCAAAGCAGGCAGCCCGAATTACACAAGCGACGCCTACTTGACCGGGGCAGGATCCAGAATGTTTGAAAAAATTACAGCCGCTGCCGAAGACGCCACCGAAGCCATGTTCCTGCGGCTGGCGGAAGACCCGCGCAGTGACAAGCTCGACCTGGGTATTGGCATTTACCGCGAAGAAGGCGGCGAAATACCCCTGATGGAGTGCGTGCGCCAGGCAGAGCGCCGGTTGATATCTGAAGGTATGCACAAGGGTTACCTGAACCCGCTTGGCAATGCAGCCTATTGCCGCGAGGTACTTAAACTCACCCTGGGAGAGCAGCATCCGTTATTGCGCGATGGCTCTCTGGTTTGCGCTCAAACTCCCGGTGCCGGTGGCGCGCTTCGAACCGCCGCGGAACTGGTAAAGGAAATCAACGCCAACTCCCGCGCCTGGTTTTCCGACCCGGTATGGCCCCACCAGATGGACTTTTTTCTCGGCGCAGGAATGCAAATACAGCGCTATCGCTATTACGACCTGAAAACAACCGAGCGCCTGGACGAAGCCATGATCGATGACCTGCGGCAAATGCAGGCGGGCGATATTCTGGTGTTGCACGGCAGTTGCCACAACCCCACCGGTGAAGACCCGGATATCAACCAGTGGCAGCGGCTTACACAGGTTGTTCTGGACACTGGCGCCATTCCGCTGGTAGATGTGGCCTACCAGGGATTTGGCGATGGCGTGGAAGAAGACGTTGCCGGGCTGCGCCTGATGGCCGCCCAGGTGCCAGAGATTATTCTGGCGGTTTCCTCCTCCAAATCCTTCGGCATATACCGCGACCGGGCCGGCATGCTGGCCTTTTGCCGGCAGGGGAAAAACCCACAGGAAACCGCCTTGCGCCACCGTCTTCGCGACTGCATTCGTCGCAACTACTTCATGCCGCCCGACCACGGCGCCGCACTGATTATCGACATTCTGAGTGAACCGAAACTCAGGTCACTCTGGGTACAGGAGCTGAACGGCATTCGCCAACGAATTGCCGGCCTGCGTCGAGACTTCCGTTTGGCCATGGAAAATCAACTGGATGGCTTTGACGGCAGCTTCCTCGAGCGCCAGAAAGGCATGTTTTCCTGCTTACCGGTGGATGCAGATCAGCAGCAACGCCTCGAGAAGGAGTTCGGCATTTACATGTTACCCATGGCTCGCATGAACTTTGCCGCCCTGGCGCAATCCCAAATTGAACAGGTTGCGCAAGCAATCTCCCGCACCCGATAGTTATGCAAGGATTCGAAACGAACAGATGAACGCTTCCAAGTTAGACCAGCTTCGCGATATGACCGAGGTAGTAGCAGATACCGGTGACATTGAAGCCATTGCGGCCCACCAACCTACGGATGCCACTACCAACCCTTCACTTTTGCTAAAGGCGGCGGCGCTGCCCACCTACAGCGACCTGCTGAACGCCCAGGTTGAATGGGCACGTGCGCTGGAATTGCCCGACTCCGAGCGAGTAGAGGCGCTGGTAGACAGGGTTGCAATAACCATTGGCTGCGAAATACTCAAATTGATTCCCGGGCGTGTCTCCACCGAAGTGGATGCCAGGCTTTCATTCGACACAGACGCCAGCGTACGCCGGGCTCACCGTCTGGTAGCCATGTACGAGGACGCCGGTATTTCCAGCGACCGCATCCTGATCAAGATTGCCTCCACCTGGGAGGGCATTCAAGCCGCGCGGCAACTGGAAAGCCAGGGCATTCAGTGCAACCTCACGCTGCTGTTCAGCGATACCCAGGCAGTGGCTGCTGCCGAGGCCGGCGCTTTTCTTATTTCGCCCTTTGTTGGGCGTATTCTCGATTGGTACAAGAAAGCAGAAGGCGTTGACAGCTACGCACCAGACCAGGACCCGGGAGTACTGTCGGTGCGCAATATTTATCGGCTCTACAAAGACCGCGGATATGCTACCCATGTGATGGGAGCCAGTTTTCGCAACGCGGGCGAAATTGAGGCACTGGCCGGCTGCGACCGGCTGACGATCGGCCCGCAATTTCTGCAGGAGTTGGCCGCCGACCAGGGCCAGCTAACGCGCCAGCTATCACCCGAACAGGTGGGCGAACATTCAGATTGTCGTATTCGCGACGAAGCCGACTTCCGGCTGCAGTTGAACCACAACGCCATGGCAACGGAAAAATTGGCCGAAGGTATCCGCCTGTTCGCCGCCGACCAGATAAAACTGGAAGCCCTGCTGCGCGAGCGCCTGGTTGGTTAACCGGGGCAATCAGCCGAACACTCCCTGTGCATACCAACGCTGCCGATTGTCCAGCTCGCGATAAATCCACAGGTGCAAAGCATCCTCTCGACGGGCAATAAAGTAGTCGCGTGTGTGCGGCTGGCTCCACCAGTAGCCCTCAATCCGCTCGGGGCCGTCCAGTATGCGTAAAGACTGGTTTTGCCTCGATTCACGCCAATACAACCGGTTGCCTATTCGCTGTAGCGGCCGGGGCTGGGCCAGCAGCCAGCAAGGGCGCCGCCCACGCGGCAATTCCAGGTTTGGTACTACAGCCTGGCTGCCATTTTCATAGCTCAGCACCTGCGCGGCTTCCGGTAGATGCTCGTTGCGTGACTGCAGGTGATAAATATGCTCGCGCCCGAAGCGGGTTTGCATGCGCGCCACCAGTGACTGCACATTGGCCTGCACCTGACCGGGCATTTCTCCCACCGCACCGGCAAACAGCTGCAAACTGGATGCCTGTACCGGCACGCTAGTGTCGCAGCGCAACTCCAGCATCATGACCTCGAAATCCAGTGCCAAGGATTCCAGGCGAATACAGGTCAGTTCAAACAGCACATTCCAGTTCTGGCAAACCGGAGCGCTTTGTATTACCAGCGACACTTGCTGGTTCGCTTCTGAAGGATCTTCTCCGTACAGATTCCAGACAATTTGCTGACACTGTTTTTGGTTGCGTACCAGGTAATCACTGAGCTGCTGCAACAATTCCTGCGCCGGCAGTTCCAGTAACCTGGTAGTGCGAACCGGCCAGTTAAATGGCACTTGCCGGCAAAAAGCTTCGTGCTGCTGAAATACCTCGGGCACAGAACCCGCCCCGCCGCGCAATTGCTGCACAAATTGCTGAAATTCTTCACCAAAGCGTTTTCCCAGAGAAGCCGTTGGAAGCGCAAATACCTCGCCAAGGCAACCCAGCCCCATCTTCTGCAAGCTGGCAAAAGCCTTGTGTAAACCAACCCAACTGCGGGCTTCTTCGGTATCCGGCTGCAAACCCTGTCGCTCAACCAGACGCTGCAACGGAACCCGGCTGATGCGATCAAGAAAAACCGCCTGGCTGTCCTGATCGCTGGTGGGCCAGGGGTCAAAAGAAAGCAACCAGGCACCCGCCGCGCTGTGTGCCACGCCTATTTCCCACCGGTAAGGCATTTGGTCCAGGCCTTCGGCAAGCCGGGATACCAGAGCTTCCAGGCCGCCATAAAGCCGCAAGCTGCGCGACACTTCCAACAGCAGGCAGTTGTCCCGATAGCGTTGAATATAGGGTGTGTATTTGTATGCCCAGGAGGCCAGGCGCAACAGGGCCTGTTGTTCGCGGTCGACCTCCCGGCTACAGGGATGAATATCGGTAATCGCCGAGGCTGTTGACATTTTCATGCCGTCACAAACCCCCTGACTGTAGGCCGCGGGGGTTGCCATCAACACCCGGTGATGTTGCTCGATGACGCAGGCGCGGGGCTCGGCGCGATATATTTCCAGCGCCTCCAGCGGCAGGCACGGAAAACGCAGCGCCCCCCAGATCATGGCCGGCGACCCGGAAATTGCAGTAACCCGCCAGCGGCAGATTCTCCAGCCGGGGTACTGTTTTGCAATCTTTGCAGGCGATCTGCCTGTAGGTACCCGGGCCAGGGCAAGTCTGCCCGGCCCAGACGATAGGTTCCACGCTGTTTTTCAATGCGAACCTGCAGCGCAGCATGCTGTGGCTGTACCTGCAGGCGCAGCGCTGCCGGTGTGTTGGCCTTGAGGCTGGCCCGGTCGCGCAAAAGCCAGGTGAAACTTGAGTTGCGACTGGCAGCCAGCTGCATTTTGCGTAATTGGGCGTAACGCAGGCGACTGCCAGGCTGCCAGGCCAGCAAAGCAGTACAGCTGCCGGAATCCAGAATATCAATCCAGGAGGCCAGCCAGGCATCAACCCGGTCGACAGAAACAACCAGCAACCGGCTGCAGTCAATGCCCTGTTGGCGCAAACCGGGAAGGTAGGGAAGCATCGGCGGGTTGAGCAAAAAAAAGTAACCCGGCTGTTGCTGCAAGGCCTGCAGACAGGGCAATAACAGCTGCCAACTGGCCAGCGAGCTGGCCGCCACTCCCGAGGCTGTGCCCGCGTGGCAAATTTCAACCAGCTCGCTGCGCGGCCAGCCCTTGCCCAACAGCAGCCGGTCCAGTGCATCCCAGCCACTGGCCTGGGTATCTGTTACCGGCGTAGCCGACCTGCTGCCTGTCCAGACATCCTTGCGCGAGAGTACAGACGCCAACCGCTGTTGCTTGAGAGAAATATTTGTACGCTTCATAATGCTGTATTTATATACAGTATTATTTTTGCTGGCAAGTCACTTTCAACAAATGAACGAATTGTCGCGAAATGCACGAATACATGGCGGCCTGAAACCACTATAATGCAGCCCTCGCCAAACTCTGAATCAAACCGCAGCGGAGCTGCCCGTGAAACAACACCGAATGCTCCGGGTAATTTGCAGCCCGGTTGTTGCACTACTTTTTCCCTTTGCTTTGCACGCCCAGGTGACAGTCGAAACCGCGGCTCTGGGCGATATTGCCCAATACCCCCTGCGCTTTGCCCCGGCTACCGTGGTCAGCCTGAACCAGCCCAACCTGAGCGCGCGCATTGGCTCGGAAATCACCCGTATCCCGGTTCGCGTGGGTGATCAGGTGCAGCCTGGCGACCTTCTGGTAGAGCTTGACTGCAGCGACTACGAGCTGAATCGCGCCGCCGCAGCTGCCAACCTGGAAGCCACCCAGAGCCGGCTTGAACTGGCGCGCAACCAGTTGGCCCGCACCCAACGCCTGGTGGCCGACCAGTTGGTTTCTACCCAGGATCTGGACGCCAGCCGCACGGAACTGGAAGCACTTACCGCGAACCTGGCCGCCAATCGCGCCCAGCTGGATATCAACCAGTTACAGTTTTCACGCTGCCAGATCGAAGCGCCATTTGAAGGGCTGGTGGTGTCGCGCTACGCCAGCGAAGGGCAGTTGGTTAGCCCCGGCACTCCGGTGGTACAACTGCTCGACCTTTCCTCGCTGGAATTAAGCGCACAGATCTTCAACAGCGATGCGCTGCTGCTGGACCAGGTTGACAATCTCTGGTTTGAAACCGGCACAGGCACTTACCAGGTGCAGCTACAGGTACTGGTTAATGCGCTGGATCCTGCCACGCGCAACCGCGAAGCTCGGTTGAATTTTGTCGGCAAGGCAGCCATGGCCGGTGCGTCGGGCAAATTGCAGTGGAACGATCCGCGGCCACATTTGCCTACGCAATACCAGGTTGAACGCAATGGCCAGCTGGGGTTCTTTGTGGTGGAAAACCGTGCGGCTCATTTTGTTGCGCTCGAATCGGCTCAGCCCGGACGCAGTAACCCGGTGGAATTGCCGCTGGATGCCCATCTGGTAGTAGACGGCTTTGCCGGTTTGGTAGAAGGCGACCTGGTAACCGAAAAACCGCGGAGCTAAAATTGAACTGGTATCGCTCGCTAATCAGTAATCACGTGCTGGCCAACCTGGCCTTTGTGCTGGTATTGGTTATTGGCGGTATTGTGTTCATGATGCTGCCGCGCGAACAAAATCCGGAAGTAAATTTCAACTGGATCAACATTGTTACAGTGCTTCCCGGCGCGTCTGCCATTGACGTCGAAAAGCGCATCACCGACCCTATCGAGGAAGCGCTTAATAGCCGGGTCGACGACATCGACTTTGTAAACAGCACCTCGCGTGAGAGTGTTTCAACCATTCTGGTGCGGTTCAATCAGCTTAGCGAGCGGGAATTCGACAAGCGCGTGGCCGACCTGGTCGACGAGATCTCCAACGTGACCATGTACCAGCGCGCAGTCGAGCAGATTGGAATCAACTAGGACCAGCTGCCAGTCTCCGCCCTCAAGAAGGAGGTCCTCCTCGAGGCCAAGCGCGTGCTCGCCGAGATCGGGGCAAAGGTCACCGCACTCGAGAAACTGCGCGGCAGCGGGTCGAACGCTGATTTCGACGCAGTCAGGGCCGCCATGTCGGAGCTGAGCAAGCTGTCGAGCACCTTCTACCAACTGGTGCC
>CAKZNR010000111.1 GCA_937129725.1 uncultured Cellvibrionales bacterium
GTTGCGGGTCGCGCCGTTCAACCATGCGCTCGACAAAGTCGTCCAGAAAGTAGTGCAGGTTGTCGTTGTCCAACACGCCGCTGTCGCGGTAGGCCGGCCACAGGCGCAACACCGAGTCCATGTCAGATTCGGCCAGGTTGCGCAGGCCCTGGGCAATCACGGCGGCGTAGCCCGGCCCTCCGGAAATAAACGCATCCACTTCCAGCAGTAGTTCCGGTTCGCGGCGAATCGCCTGGTAGGCTTCAATTCTCAGTTCGATGGCGTTGTCGTTAATCAGGCGGGTCAGATAATCCGACAGAGAGCGTTCGCCTGCACGGCGCGCCAGGATATAGCGCTGCCAGCTGTACTCCTCTGAGAAGTCGTCCGAGCGTCGCCAGCGAGCAAATATATAGTCACAGGAATCGGAGCGGCTCTCGCCGTGCAACCACATCGCTTTGGCGCCCTGCCAGGCCTGTTGCAACTGCCCGGTGCGATGCAGAGATTCCAGGTAAAAACAGCGCTGGCTCTCCTCGCCGGTACCCTCCGCCCAAAAGGCAATGTATTGCTCGTAGTTGCGGTCGCCGCGTAGATGCAGCAAATAGTTCAGCCGCAGCTTCTCGGCCAGCCAGGTGCCCGGGTAGCGCTGCATAAAGTTGCGCACCTCTTGCGGCTGCATATCTGCAGCACGGTGCAGCAGTATGCTGAGTTCTAGATAGGGTGCCAGGCTATAGTTTGCTTCCTGCAGCTGAGCGAGAATTGCTTCGGCACGGTCGATGCGCTCCCGCGCCGCTTGCTGCTGGCCCTCCAGAAACAGCTCGCGAAGTTCGTTCTGGGCGGGTGGCTGCTGTGCATGCAAAGGGCCGCTGCAAAAAAAGCAGGCAAGTAGCAGCGTCAGGGCGGGGTAATTCAACAGCGTTTCCGGTTGGCTAAGGCACGCGCCTAATTTACTCTTGCCAGCTACAAGCGGGCAAGGCGTTAAAGGAGCTTAATTTGTCGTTGGTCATAGTGGCTTTGGTTGTTCTTTTCTTCATTGGTTCAGTGATGATGCTGCGACCCTCTGCACGCGATCGCCACAGTTCCGTGTTGCGCCAGTATGCACTGCAAAAAGGCATGCGGGTAAAAGTGGCTACCAGCCTGGGCTTGCCGCTGGAGGCGTCGCGTCCCACCCTGGCCTGCGTATTGAGAGAGCGAGACAAGGAAGATCGGCAATGGGCGCCCCAGGGGGCAGTGCGCCAGGACCCCGATTCGGGCAAGCTGCGTTTCCAGGGTGATTTTCATCGATACGAAGATCGTTTGCGCGACCTGTTTGCACAATTGCCCGCCGGTTGCGAGCAGCTATACAGCAAGCGCAGCCATGTGGGTATCTGCTGGGACGAACGCGGAGAAAACGAAGCCCTCGACAGAATCGATCAGGGCCTGGACGAGCTGCTCAAACTTCGGCTGCCAGGACAGGTTTAAATTCTTTTTGCTTTACAGCGCCGAAATTGGCGTGCATTAATAAAAAAGGAATTCCATTTCGCGCTCAGCAAAAAGCGCATTGATTAATACGGCACGGAGTTTATGGCCAAGTCGCTTGTCATCGTCGAATCACCGGCAAAAGCAAAAACAATTAATAAGTACCTGGGTGACGAATTTGTCGTCAAATCCAGCGTGGGTCACATCCGCGATCTGCCCACCGGTGGCGGTTCTCGTACCACGCCGGCTGAGCGCGCTGCCAAAGCGGCAGCCACCCGAAAGATGTCGCCGGAAGAAAAGGCCGAATACAAAAAGCGCCAGGCGCGCGAGCAGTTGGTGCGCAGCATGGGCGTCGACCCGGACCAGGGCTGGCAGGCCGAGTACCGCATCCTGCCGGGCAAGGAAAAGGTGGTCTCCGAACTCAAACGGCTGGCTAAAAATGCACCTGCCATCTATCTGGCAACGGACCTCGACCGCGAAGGGGAGGCCATTGCCTGGCACCTGCAGCAATCCATTGGCGGCGATACCGACCGCTATCGGCGCGTGGTTTTTAATGAAATCACCAAGCGTGCAATTGACGCCGCTTTCGAGCAACCAGGCGAGCTCAACGAAGACAGGGTAGAGGCTCAGCAGGCGCGCCGCTTCCTCGACCGGGTGGTGGGCTACATGTTGTCACCCCTGCTGTGGAAAAAGCTGGCGCGCGGTTTGTCGGCTGGCCGCGTGCAGTCGGTTGCCGTGCGTCTGATCGTTGAGCGCGAACGGGAAATCCGGGCCTTTGTGCCCGAAGAATACTGGACATTGCACGCCGATCTGGGCACGCCGGCGCAGCAGCCGATTCGCTTCGAAGTGGTGCAGCTGGATGGCAAAAAGTTCCGCCCCCTGTCGCAGCAGGAAGTTGCTCAATCTGAACAGGCTTTGCAGCACGGCAGCTACCTCATTGCCCGGCGTGAGGACAAACCCTCGCGTTCCAAACCCTCGGCGCCCTTCATTACCAGTACCCTGCAGCAGGCTGCCAGTACGCGCATGGGCTTCAGCGTGAAGAAAACCATGACCCTGGCGCAGCGGCTTTACGAGGCCGGCCACATCACCTACATGCGTACCGACAGCACCAACCTCAGCCAGGACTCCGTGGCCGAATGTCGCAAAATGATCGGCAAGGAGTTCGGCAGCAATTACCTGCCAGAGAGCCCGGTTAGCTACTCCAGTCGTGACGGTGCCCAGGAGGCGCACGAGGCAATTCGCCCCAGTAATGTGACCACCCGCGCCGCTTCACTGAAAGAAATGGAAGCCGATGCACGCCGCCTCTATGAATTGATCTGGCAGCAGTTTGTGGCCTGCCAGATGGTGCCGGCCGAGTTCGAGGTAACCAAACTGGAAATCGACTGTGCCGGCCACCTGCTGCGAGCCAATGGCCGGGTGATGCGCTTCGATGGTTACCAGCGGGTGATGCCGCCGGCTGGCAACCGTGAGGAAGACTGCACACTGCCCGATTTGAAAGTGGGCGATGCGCTCGACTTGCAGCAGCTCGACCCGGCCCAGCATTTCACCAAGCCACCGGCGCGCTTCAGCGAAGCGGCACTGGTAAAAGAGCTGGAAAAACAGGGCATTGGCCGGCCTTCCACCTATGCCAGCATTATTTCCACCATCCAGGATCGCGGCTATGTGCGGCTGGAGAAGCGGCGTTTTTATGCCGAGAAAATGGGCGAAATTGTTACCGAGCGACTGACGGAAAACTTCAACGACCTGATGGACTACAGCTTTACTGCCCGCATGGAAGAATCGCTCGACCGCATTGCCCAGGGCGATCTGGACTGGAAGCAAACACTGGATACCTTCTACCACGACTTTGCCGCACAGCTGGAACAGGCCGATCGTGATATGCGGCCCAACGAGGCCACCGAAACCAATATTGCCTGTGACAAGTGTGGCCGCCCCATGCTGATTCGTACCGGCTCTACCGGGGTATTTCTGGGTTGCTCTGGCTATAGCTTGAAGGGCGATGAGCAGTGCAAAAACACCAAGAACCTCACCCCGGGTGAAGAGGCGGTGGATGCCGACGCCGACGACGAGGCCGAAACACGCCAGCTGAAAGACAAGCACCGCTGCCCCAAATGCAACACGGCCATGGACAGCTATTTGATCGACGAATCGCGCAAGTTACATGTATGCGGCAACAACCCCGATTGCGACGGCTTCGAGGTGGAGCAGGGTAGTTTCCGCATCAAGGGCTACGAGGGCCCCACGCTGGAATGCGACAAGTGCGGCAGCGAAATGCAGTTAAAAAATGGCCGATTTGGTAAATACTTCGGCTGTACCAGCGAAAGCTGCAAAAACACCCGCAAGCTGTTGCGCAACGGCCAGCCGGCGCCGCCCAAGATGGACCCGGTGCCAATGCCCGAACTGCAGTGCGAAAGTGTTGACGACCACTACCTGCTGCGCGACGGAGCCGCCGGTATGTTCCTGGCCGCCAGCCAGTACCCCAAGCATCGTGAGACACGCGCGCCGCTGCTGAGTGAAATTTTGCCGCACAAGGACGAGATCGATCCCAAGTACAGCTACCTCTTCAGCGGCCCCAAAGAGAGCGGCATAGACGGCGTCGATCTGGTAGTACGTTTTGATAAGAAAGCAGGCCGCTCCTACCTGCGCGCCGAGAAAAACGGCAAACCAGCCGGCTGGCGAGCCGACTACCAGGACGGTCGCTGGGTAACCACTGAAAAGTGAATAACCCCTGGCGACAGCCGGTGAATGCTCACCTGCGTAAGGCAGGCGCCTTGGCTGAACTGGCCCGGCGCGATGCCGCCGACCTCAGCCGCCTGACCACTGAGGCCCTGCTGGAAGCCTCGCTGCTACAGCTGGCTTTTGCCATTCGGGCCTACCTGAATGAACTGGCCGAAAACTATCAATGCGCCGCAGCCGGAAGCATCACCAGCCCGGCTGAGCTGCAGCAGGCGCTGCAAGCCATAGACAAGCAGCCCGCCGAACTGAATGAAATTCTGATTGCCGATTCCGAGGGCTGGCTGAAAGATATTTATGCCGCGCATTCGCGCATCGGCCAACACAAGCCAGGCGGTGCTGCGCCGGTGCAACAGGCTCGCCCCGGGCTTATCGAAACCCGCCAGGTGAAGGCTGGAGAGCTCGATTGTGACAGCCTGGAACACTGGCTTACGCGTATGAAGGAGTTGGTAGAACGCCATCGGGAGATGATGGTAGAGTGCTGAAATGAGGGAAGTTTACG
>CAKZNR010000112.1 GCA_937129725.1 uncultured Cellvibrionales bacterium
CATCAAGGTGGGCGACAGCATCAGCCAGGGCGACGCTCTGGCTACCGTCAAGGTTGCCGGCGCTGCACCGCAACCCGCGCCAGAGCCCGTTGCCGACAAGGCGCCTGCGAAACCGGAAAAACCGGCAGCGGCTCGCGCCGCACAACCGGCTGCCGCCTCAACATCGGGCGAGGTACATGCCGGCCCCGCTGTGCGCAAGCTGGCGCGTGAGCTGGGTGTTGATCTGGCCAGGGTGCCAGCGACTGGTGCGCGCGGACGCATTTTGAAAGACGACCTGCATAATTTCGTCAAAAAAGTGATGAGCTCGGGTGGCGCTTCCGATGGCGCTGGCGCACCGCCAGCCCCGGTTGTCGATTGGAGCAAGTTTGGCGAGGTTCGCACAGAGCCTATGACCAAAATTCACAAACTCACTGCCGACAACATGTCGCGTTGCTGGCTAAACGTCCCCCATGTCACCCAGTTCGACGATGCGGACGTGACCCAGCTGGAAGACTACCGTGCCATGCTCAAGGCAGAGGGTGCCCACCGTGGCGTGAAAATGACGCCGGTGGCCTTTATTTTGAAACTGGTGGCAACCACCCTGATGGAAAACCCCAAGTTCAATTCCAGCCTGCATCAGGACGGTCAGAACCTGGTTTACCGTGACTACTGTCACCTGGGCCTGGCGGTAGATACCCCGGCTGGATTGATGGTGCCGGTCATCAAGGACGTTGAGCAAAAGGATATCTGGCAGCTGGCCGAAGAAATTATGACGGCGGCTACCAAGGCCAAAGAGGGCAAGTTGAAGCCCAATGAGATGCAGGGCGCATGCTTTACTATTTCCAGCCTGGGTGCCATTGGAGGCCGTGGATTTACCCCCATCGTGCCGGCTCCGCAGGTGGGCATTCTGGGTGTGTCCAACACCTCGATACAGCCGGTATGGGATGGCGAACAGTTTGTGCCGCGCAAGATGATGCCGCTGGCACTGTCTTACGACCATCGGGCGGTGAATGGCGGCGATGCCGGTCGTTTCCTTACCCGGTTGGTGGAATTGCTGGGCAGTTCGGACAACCTCTGGACCTGAGCAAGGTTTACCGGCTGCGCCATGGGCGCTTCCGGTGAACAGCTCAGCTTTTTTCCAGCACCTGCAAGCTCAGTTCGCCCTCGTACAAGCGGGCGCTTAGTTTATCTCCCGTCGCCACCTGCGATTGGGTGCGCACTACCTGCCCCTTTTCGTTGCGAATCAGGCTATAGCCTCGGCCGAGTGTCGCCAAGGGGCTCACGGCTTCAAGAAAACGGGCCTGCCTGACCAGCTGTTCGCGAGGCCTGTTCAACATGTCCCGCGCAACCCGCGATAACAACTGCTGATGACTTTGTAACCGCGCTTGCGCCTTCTGCAGCTTCATGCCGGGGGATTGCTCGGCCAGTCTGGAGTTTAGGTGCTGTAAACGCTGTTGATGGCATTGGCGCTGTTGCGTTGCGGCAGATTGCAGCCGTCGTTGAATGCCGAGATTGCGCTCGGCAAACAGTTCGATTTGTCTGGCCGGTGCCGCAACCCGGCGTTGCAACTCGTCCAGCCGCTGTATTGCCTGTTCCATGCGGATGCGTATATTCCGATGCAAGCCGCGCTGAAGCGTCGGCAGCGCTTCTTCAAGCCGGGACCAACGCGCCAGGATTTGCTCGGCGCCCGCGGTGGGCGTTGCGCAGGCCAGGTCGGCGACAAAATCACTGATGGTGGAATCGGTTTCGTGACCCACGGCGCTGATAACGGGCAGCTTGAGGTTGGCCAGTGTTCTCGCCAACTGTTCGTCGTTGAAGCAAAAAAGGTCTTCGTAGGAGCCGCCACCGCGGGTTAGCAGTATCAGGTCGCAATCGGCGTCGGCATCGACCTGTTTTAGCGCGGCAATCAGCTGAGCCGGTGCCGTAGAGCCCTGCACCTGGGCGGGGTAAATGCGCAGTAAGCCGTCAAAACGATGTTTTTCGAAAACCCGGCGAATATCCTGTATGGCTGCGCCGGTGGGCGACGTTACTACAGCGATGCGTCGTGGTAATGCTGGTACAGCCTGTTTGCGCGAGCTCTCGAACAACCCTTCGGCCTGCAGGCGCGCCTTCAGGGCTTCGAATTGCTGAAACAGCATGCCAGAGCCGCGCTGTTCGAGGTGGTTCAGAATCAACTGCATTTCGCCGCGGGCTTCATACAGGCTAGCGCGCCCGCTTACCAATACTTCATCACCCACCTTGGGCTGGCGGCAGCGAATATTGGCCTGACGGAAAATGACGCAACGAATCTGGGCGCGGTCATCTTTCAGTACCAGGTACCAATGCCCGGATGCAGGCGCACTGAAACTGGCGACTTCACCCCCGATCCAGACGCTGCCAAGGTCGGTTTCCAGCAGCTTGCGGGTGCGCTGACAAAACTGACTTACGGTGACAATTGCGCGCACAGGATTTGCGCCGTTGTTTGCATCCATTATTTACCCCAAATAGCGCCACGACTATAATGCCGCGTTCACTTCGCTGGCAACCTCAACTCATGCTCCGCATTACAGAAGAAGCTCTTACCTTTGACGACATCCTTCTCGTTCCCGATTACTCTGAGGTTGTGCCCAAAGATGTCGACCTGCAAACCCGCCTGACGCGCGACATTGCCCTGAATCTGCCGCTGGTTTCTGCGGCCATGGATACGGTCACCGAAGCCAATATGGCCATTGCAATGGCTCAGGAAGGGGGCATTGGCATTATTCATAAATCGATGGGTGTCGAAGAGCAGGCACGTGAAGTATTGGCGGTTAAAAAGTACGAGAGCGGGGTGGTAAAAGACCCGATATGCATCGATAAAGACGCGCCAATTCGCGATCTTCTGCAAATCAAGAAGACACACAACATATCCGGTGTGCCGGTTTTGGCCAATGGCGAACTGGTCGGCATTGTAACCAGCCGCGACGTGCGCTTCGAAAGCAACCTGGATGCGCCGGTTAGCAGTGTGATGACTCCCAAAGACAAGCTGGTTACGGTGAAAGAGGGTGCTCCGCCGGAAGAGGTGTTGCAGCTGATGCATGTTCACCGCATTGAAAAAGTGTTGGTGGTCGACGGCAAAGGCAATCTCAGCGGGTTAATCACGGTAAAGGATATCGATAAGTCGGAACGCTACCCCTCGGCGGCCAAAGACGATCAGGGCCACCTGCTGGCCGGTGCCTGTGTCGGCACCAGTGGCGAAACAGAAGAGCGCGTGGATGCTCTTTCCAGAGCCGGAGTGGACGTTCTCGTGGTGGATACTTCCCACGGCCATTCATCGAACGTGCTAAACCGCGTCAGCTGGATCAAGAAGAACTATCCCCATATCCAGGTAATCGGCGGAAATATCGCCACGGCGGCAGCAGCGCAGGCCCTGGTAAAAGCCGGTGCCGATGCGGTCAAGGTGGGCATAGGCCCCGGTTCTATCTGTACCACACGGGTTGTAGCAGGCGTAGGCGTGCCGCAAATTACCGCGGTTGCCAACGTGGCTGCGGCCCTGAAAAATACCGACGTTCCCCTGATTGCCGATGGCGGCATTCGCTACTCGGGCGATTTGGCCAAGGCTATTGCCGCGGGCGCACACTGCGTGATGATGGGCAGCGTGTTTGCCGGTACTGACGAGGCTCCGGGCGAGCTGGAAATCTACCAGGGGCGAACCTATAAGTCCTACCGCGGCATGGGCTCCATCGGTGCCATGTCGAAAACACAGGGCAGCAGCGACCGCTATTTCCAGGACAGCAGCGAAGGAGCCGAGAAGCTGGTACCTGAAGGTATTGAGGGGCGCGTGCCATACAAGGGCCACGTGTCCGCTGTAATCCACCAGGCCATGGGCGGTTTACGCTCGGCCATGGGGTATACGGGTTCACCCGATATCGAAACCATGCGCACCAAACCCAGCTTTGTGAAAATCAGCGCGGCGGGTGTCAACGAAAGCCACGTACACGATGTTTCCATCACCAAGGAAGCCCCAAATTATCCCAGTCGCTAAGGCCAATTGAATGACGCGTGAAATCCATGAAGACGCCATCCTTATTGTCGATTTTGGGTCGCAGTATTCCCAACTAATTGCGCGCAGGGTCCGGGAGATCGGGGTCTACTCGGAAATCTGTGCCTGGGACAGCCAGGCGCTGGACAGCCAGTTTCTTAAACGCTTTCGCGGCATCATTCTCAGCGGTGGTCCGGAATCCACCACAGCGGAGAATGCGCCAGCTATTCAGGAGCACATTCTTCATGGCAACTGGCCATTGCTGGGCATTTGCTACGGAATGCAGAGCATGGCGGTGCAGCTGGGTGGCAAGGTGGAAGGCTCCGATGTGCACGAGTTCGGCTACGCGCGCATTCAGCGCGAGGCTAACAATGCGCTGCTGGAAGGCATCAGCGACCACCATGAAGCGGGTGTTGATTACCTGGATGTCTGGATGAGCCACGGCGACCGGGTAAGCGAATTGCCGCCCGGATTCCGGGTTACAGCCTCTACGCCATCCTGCCCCATCGCCGGCTTTGCCAACGAGGCCGGTGACCGATTCGGTATTCAATTCCACCCGGAAGTGACCCATACCCTGCAGGGGATGCGTATTCTGGAGCACTTCGTATGCAACGTGTGCGGCTGTGGCAAAGACTGGACCCCGGCGCATATTGTCGCCGATGCCATCGAACGCATTCGCGAGCAGGTGGGCAACGATCATGTGATTCTGGGGCTTAGTGGCGGTGTCGATTCTTCCGTTACCGGGGCGCTACTAAGCCGGGCAATTGGTAAGCAGCTAACCTGTGTATTCGTCGACAACGGCCTGCTACGCAAAGACGAAGCCACCCAGGTGCTGGAAATGTTCGGCGAGGACATGGGCCTGGATATCAAGCACGTGGACGCCGAAGAGATGTTCCTTTCACGCCTGGCCGGCATTGAAGAGCCGGAGCAAAAACGCAAGGTGATCGGCAATACCTTTATCGAGGTGTTCGACGAGGCGGCCGCGCTGACCCCGAACACGCGCTCAAACTTCAAGGGACCCAGCAAGAGCAAGGCATCCATGACCCCAGCCGTGAAGGCACAGCGCAGGCTGCCTCCTTCGAGGATGAGGGTGTCGTATGGTGGTTGGGGGTTCATGTGCGTCCTTGAAATAGAAGACGCAGCGCAGCCCTTGACGTTGCCGCTTCAGAGGTCCCACTTGGGACAGGTGTTGCATTCCCGCTCGGAAATGCCCCATCGAAGGGCCACCCCTGCGCTAACGTAGTCTGCACGCCAGTCGGTGAAGCGCAACGACAAAAACACGTCAAGCGCCGAGTGCACGGACAAGAAGAGTTGAGCCTTGTTGTACCCCTTGATGAACCCTGGCGTGGGGTTGACCAGCACCGCCCCTTTGATCACATCCAAACGCGCTCGGCCAAACAACCACGACCACCCCGCACT
>CAKZNR010000113.1 GCA_937129725.1 uncultured Cellvibrionales bacterium
TGGGCCTGATTGCCGATATGATGCTGCTGAAAAGCCCCGGCGCCGACATCATTCACGACCCGCGCCTTACCTGGAACAGCATCGAGCAAACCGAAGCGGCCGGCGGCAGCGCGGTACAGTCGAAATGCGGCCACGCCTTTATTAAAGAAATTATGCGCGAACGCGATGCCGTGTACGGCGGCGAAATGAGCGCGCACCACTACTTTCGCGACTTCGCCTACTGCGACAGCGGTATGATTCCCTGGCTGTTAATTGCCGAACTGATGTGCCGCACCGGCAAAAGCATGGCCGAACTCGTGGACGAGCGCATTGCCAAATACCCCTGCAGCGGCGAAATCAACTTCACCATCGACGACGCCATCAGCGCCATCGCCCAGGTTAAGGCCCACTTCCTGGCCCAGCGTGGCGAGCTCGACGAAATCGACGGCGTCAGCTTCACCTTTCCCGAATGGCGCTTCAACCTGCGCGCCAGCAACACCGAACCCCTGGTGCGCCTGAACGTGGAAAGCCGCGGCGATGAAAGCCTGATGTGGCAAAAGGTGGACGAAATTAAGGAAGTGCTGGGGGTTTAGCAAACCACCGTCGTCCTGAGGTCGTCATCCTGAGGTCGTCATCCTGAGCGAAGCGAAGGACCTAGCGAAGGACCTAGCGAAGGACCTCATGCAGGCTGCACGGGGTAGCGAAAGGGAGATCCTTCAGTCGCGCAATGCGCTCCCTCAGGAAGACGGGGCTAATGCGCGCACCCTCTGCTGATGGCCTATCGGCTATTGCTTCAAGTTGTCGCGAAGAAACTCAACAGCCAAATCGGCCCCGTTGGGCCAAACCACGGTCGCCAGCTCGGGGTCAACAGAAACCCGGGCAAAATAGGCGGGGTCTTTCAATGGCTCAAATACCGAACCGGTTAGCTTGCCTTTCAAATCGACGATACCGCTTGCGCCGTCATCAAACTCAACCCATAACTGAAAGTCGCTTACGCAGTGAGCCGTTCTTACGTGTAACAAGTTCATGGCCTGCTACTCCAGTGGTTGAATATACAATAGCGGTTCGCCGCGAACCGCTCGGGTCCAGTTATCTTGCAAATCTGTTTGGCGTTCATCAAGCCATTGAAGCACCAAACTCTCTGCTCGAAGCGGAATATACCCAGCAAGCTTGCTGCCACTCAACGAATACACCGCCTCGAATCCTGAATATTTTACGTGAAGGTGCGGTGGGTTGTGATCCAGAAAATACATCAGGATCGAAATACCGTAAAAGCGGCTGATTATTGGCATGCCGGATTCCTTTCCGAAACCTGTCCATCACTATTTTGTGCCAGCCAAGCATCGAAATCTCCGGGTGCGTCCCTGCGGCCACCAGCATCTGACCCTCTTCGGGCTCAGACAACTCATCCTTGCTAGTGTCTGACTCCTCGCGCAGCGAGGGTCAGATGCTGAAACGAACTCCCGGCCACCAGCATCTGACCCCATTCGGGGTCAGACACTTCCGATCTCAACAACACCCCACTTCCCGCTAGCCTTCCCCCCGCCCCTTTAGTACCCTTACAACGCGCAACCAGAAGCCTCAAGGACCCCCCAACAATGAGCATTTCCCCCGTCAAGAAGGCCATCATCCCCGTGGCCGGCCTGGGCACCCGTATGCTGCCCGCCACCAAAGCCATCCCCAAAGAACTGCTGCCGGTTACCGACAAACCCGTTATTCAGCACGTGGTAGAAGAAGCCATTGCCGCCGGCATCAGCGAAATCATTCTGGTTACCCGAAGCGGCAAAGAAGCCATCGAGAACCACTTCGACACCCACTTCGAGCTGGAAACCCAGCTAGAGCGCAAGGGCAAGCAAACCGTACTTACCAGCATCAGCGACATCATTCCCGAAGACGTGCAGGTTATCTCTATTCGCCAGGCCGACGCCCTGGGCCTGGGCCACGCTATTCTGTGCGCGGCCAACCTGGTAAAAGACGAACCCTTTGCTGTGATTCTGCCCGACGTACTGGTAATGCCGCCGGCCAGCCGCAACAGCGCCAACGACCTGTCGCAAATGGTGCGCCGCTGGAACGCCTCCGGCCACGGCCAGATCATGGTAGAAGCCGTGCCCGAAGACGAAATTAGCCTGTATGGCATTGCCGACATTGGCGGCGCCGAACTGGGCATGGGCAAAACCGCGCCCATTAGCGCCATGGTGGAAAAACCCAGCAAAGAAGAGGCCCCTTCCAACCTGGCCGTGGTAGGCCGCTACGTACTGCCCGGCGAAGTAATGAAAATACTGAAAAAGACCAAACCCGGCGCCGGCGGCGAAATTCAGCTAACCGATGCACTGGACGAACTGCAGAAAAA
>CAKZNR010000114.1 GCA_937129725.1 uncultured Cellvibrionales bacterium
TGCCCCCCGCTTCGCGGGGAGTCAGACACTGGTAATGTGGGAACTGTCTGACCCCGTCAGGGGTCAGATGCTGGTGGCCTTTGCGCAGCCCTAGTTTTGCACCGGCCGCTTGGCCAGTTTGCGCTGCAGGGTGCGCCGGTGCATGCCCAGCTCGCGGGCGGTGGCACTGATATTGCCCTGATTGTTGGCCAGGGCGCGCTGGATATGCTCCCACTCCAGGCGGTCGAGCGATGGCGGTGCACCGGGCCGTTCGGGTTGCTGCTCCTTACCTGGTTCAAGGCCCATGGCGCGCAGCAGGTCGGGTGTGCGCACCGGTTTCGGCAGGTAGTCGTCGGCGCCACGCTTCACTGCCTCCACCGCGGTGGCAATACTGGAATAGCCGGTTAGCACCAGAATGCGGGCCTGCGGAAGCCGAGCGCGCAGTGGCTCAATCAGGTCCAGGCCCGACTCTTCGCCCAGGCGCAAATCCACCAGCACATGGTCGAACCCATACTTTTCCATCAGCAGGGCGGCCATTTTCGAATCGTTGGCCACACTGCAGTCGAGCTCGCGCCTGCCAAGCACCCGCTGCAGGGTAGAGGCAAACACCTCATCGTCGTCAATGATCAACACCCGCTGTGTCATGGGTTATCTCCGGCCAGCGGCAGCTGAATAAGGGTTTCGGCGCCGCCAGCTTCCCGGTTCATGATGGCCAGCGACCCACCGGCGCGGTTAATGGCGGCATTGGCCAGGTAGTAGCCAACGCCCATGCCGCCTTCGCGCCTGCTGACAAAACTTCGCCCCAGCGATTTTTGCAGCTCATCGTCTAGCCCGGCCCCTTCGTCCTGAATACGCAGCAGCAGCCTGTGGTTGGCCAGTTCGCCCTGCAGGAAAACCCGGTCGCTGTTGCCGCTGGCGCTGGCCTGCACGGCGTTGATAAGCAGGTTAAGCAGCCCCTGTTGTAGCGCCGGATCAACGCTAATGCTTGTATTGGTTGCCTCCGGGGCAACCTGCAATTCAATTTGCGGCTCGCCCGAAAAGAGATTTCTGGCTTGCTGAACCACTTGCTGCAGCAACTCGGGCACAGATACCTGGCGCGCCTCGGAATCGGCTGCCAGGCGGGCGGTTTCAACCAGGCGCCGCAAACTTTCCCGGCAACGTTCAATTTGGCTGGCCGCGGTGGTCAGTTCTTCCCGCTGCGTTGAGTCGGCGCTCAGTTCGTCGCGCACTTCTTCCACCAGCATGCCGGCAGTGGAAAGGGGTGTGGCCAGCTCGTGCGCGGTGCCGGCGGCAAAGGCACCCAGCGCCACCAGGTTGTCATCCTCCCGCTGGCGTTGCTCGCGCTCGGCCAGTTCGCGTTCGCGTTGGCGCACCAGGCGAGCCATGCGCGAAACAAACAGGGTAATAAGAAAGGCGCTAAGCACAAAGTTGAACCACATGCCCAACACGTGGGGGCTTTGCCAATGTGGCGCCATCTCGTGGTGCATGGAAAACAGCGGCAACGGCCGGTAGAAGAACATCAGCAGGCTATATATCAGGGCACAGGCGCTGGAAAGCATCCAGGCGAATGCCGGCCGCAGGGTGGCAGCGGCCACCGAGACAGGCACCAGAAAGTAAAAAATAAAGGGGTTGGACGCACCGCCGGTGGCCTGCATTACAAGGGCAATCAAAGCCACCTCGGCCAGCAGGTTGGCCAAATAGGCGCGGTCGCCCAGCGATTGTGGTTGGCGTGCCCGGTAAAACGAGCCAGCCGTTAACAGGGCCAGCGCAAACACCAGGCTGTACAGCCAGGCCCAGG
>CAKZNR010000115.1 GCA_937129725.1 uncultured Cellvibrionales bacterium
CGGAGTCTTCTACAAACTGGTAGCTGCGCAACATGCGAACGTCTTCAATGCGCTTTACCACGGCCGAGTGCATGTCGGCGGTAAACTGGCTGTCGCGATACACAGTAAAGCCTTCTTTCAGACTTAACTGAAACCAGTCGCGGCAAGTGACGCGGTTACCCGACCAGTTGTGAAAATATTCGTGAGCCACAACGGCTTCAATCCACTGAAAACGCTGATCGGTGGTAATGGCCGGATTGGCCAGTACCGCGGACGTATTGAAGATATTGAGCCCCTTGTTCTCCATGGCGCCCATATTGAAATCGTCCACCGCCACAATCATGAAGAGATCCAGGTCGTATTCACGGCCATACGTCTCCTCGTCCCACTGCATCGCCCGCTTCAGTGAGCCCAGGGACCATTCCACCTTGTTCAGGTCTTTTTCTTCGACATAGATGCGCAGTTCGATCTTGCGCCCGCTCGCCGTAGTGAAACCGTCCTGAACCACCTCCAGGTTGCCGGCCACTAGGGCAAACAGGTAGGAGGGTTTGGGAAACGGGTCTTGCCACTCGGCGAAGTGGCGCCCATCAGCCAGAGATCCGGAATCAACCGGATTGCCGTTTGAAAGCAGTACCGGGTACTTCTTGCGATTCGCTTCGATTCTGACGTCAAACTTCGCCAGCACATCCGGCCTGTCCACGTAAGGCGTAATACAACGAAAGCCGTGCGGTTCGCACTGGCTACAGAACATGCTGCCAGAGCGGTACAGGCCGTTAAGGCTGGTGTTTTTCTGCGGTTCGATCCGGTTGTGAACCTGTAGCTTGAATTGATCGGGCAGGTCCAGATGAATGCGTAACTCTTCTCCGTCGTGCACCCACTGTTCATTTTGCAGCGTTGCTCCATCCATCGCGAGACTGACTATTTCCATTTTTTCGGCGTTCAGCACTAACTCACTCTCCGCGTCCGGATCCGGATGGCGGCTCAGGCTCAGCACGGAGTGCACATCCGTGTGGTCGTCGTGAAGGTCAAACGTGAGACTGCAGTATTCCACCCGGTAGGCCGGCGGACGGTAGTCTTTCAGGTAGTAGGTTTTCTGCTCTTGGCTCATTCAGGTACCAGGTTGTTGCGGTGTCTCGGTGAATTGGCTGGCTGGCCGGAATCAATCCTTGTCCCGGTCCAGTACTCTCAGGGGTTGTTCGGTATCCGCCGTGCGATTTTTGTTGGCCGGTTTCGGCGGCAACCAACCGGTTCTTTCTTGTTCGGGCAGGTTACGCGCATCCCAGGCAATAACCAACTGCAGGCAGTTTTCCCGCTGTTGCTCACTAACAGGGCTGCCATCGGGCCACTTCCCTGTCTCTATGGCGGCCTTCATTCGTTGGTGAATCTCTGGTGTAACCTGCTTGAGAAGCTGGTCGATATCCATGTACGAACCCTTGCTTGAGGAGCGCTATTTTCGTGTTATCAGCCCGGTAATCAAGCCAAATGACAAACCCGCCAGATAGCCTACCGTGTGCGCCGTGTCGGCAACTTCGCCGCCGGCGATGGCATCGAACAGGCCGGTCCAGCTGATTAGCATTAACAGGCTGACCAGTGGGAACAGAGCCGGCGGTAATTGGAACCTTGGTTCGCGCGTAAGTAGCCCGACCAGCCAGACGAAACTGAACAGGCCGTAAACCACGCCCGATACCCCGCCGAAGGCAATCGGGAAACTCACCAGGGCCTGGGCGATATTGCTGATAACCCCCAGGAGAATCATCAATAAAAGGGTGCGCCAGCCCCCGTAGACCGCTTCAATGCGAAAGCCGAGGAAGCCAAGCCAAAGGGCGTTGAAGGCAATGTGAACCAGCCCGTAATGCAAAAAAATGGGGGTAACAAGCCGCCAGTACTCACCCTGGTGGATATTGAACCAGGCATCGGCACCCGGCTGAAACGCTCTCATTCCGTGGTAGAACAGCAGGTCATACATCAGATCGCTGCGCGTCGAAACCAGAGCAAAGCCGATAAAGCACAGACACAGAAGAGCCAGGGTAACGGGCGCGCTGGCTACCTTTATCTGTAGCAACGATTGTTTTGGTTGGTCCGCCTCGACCAGGTTGGATACGCCCTCGTGCCACTCACTTGCCACCTGCCCGACCTTGTCGACCAGCTCCGGGTCGCGCACCCGGACTACCTGTTGCGATCCTTCAAGGCTTACCTGGTGTGCAACACCCTGGGACTTCAGCCAGCCAATAAATGCGCCCAGGTCTTTTGTAGCCGGCAGTCTTGCCGCCTCGTACCAATCTTGCGCCATTTATTCGCGAGCCCAGTTCAGCTTGGTTCGGCAGGTCTGGTAAAAGTCGTGAGCTTTGGGATGAATCAATTCTACGCAGCGGTCGTGTTTGCGAATTCGCACCTGGTCGCCGGTTTGACTAATCATGGAGTCCTGCCCATCGCATACCACCTGAACCTCAACCTGGTTGCTGGGTGAAATATCTATGGTCAGTTGACTGTTGGCGTCTACCACGATGGGTCGGTTGCTCAGGGTGTGTGGGTTAATCGGCACGATATCGATTGCCTCGATGGAGGGGTGCACGATAGGGCCACCGCCTGACAAGGCATAGGCCGTAGAGCCGGTTGGAGTGGCTACAATAAGCCCGTCAGATCGTTGGGTATAAACATACTGGCCGTCTATCTCCAGCGAAAATTCAATCATTCGTATCGAGGTGTGGGGTTGCAGCACCACATCGTTCAGCGCGATGCCCTGCCCGATCATTTTCGAGCCGCGCCACAGTTCGCAATGCAGTAGAAAGCGCTTGCTGGTTACAAAGTTTCCCCGCAGTACCTCACCTACCTGGGGCTCCAGTTCGCTCGGAGGGATATCAGTCAGAAATCCAAGCCTGCCGCGGTTTACGCCCAGCAGTGGTTTGCCTGAGCCAATCAGGTCCCGCGCCGCATGCAGCATGGAGCCATCACCACCCACTACGATGATCAGGTCGCAGCAGTCTCCCAGTTTGGCCCTGTCGCAGGCGCGCGAACCCAAATCCAGTTTGGTAAGCGCACCAGTGCCCTCCTCTACCAGGAAGTCGAGGCCGCTCTGGTCGAGAAATTGCGCCAAGCGCACAAGGGTTTCAGCAACGCGCGTATTTTCGACAAAGCCAATTATGCCAATGCGTTCGAACATCAGAATCGGGGTTGGTTAAAAAGGGTGCCTACGATACCAGTTTTTATCCGGTATCGGCACGCGAGCAGTCTGCTTCGCGGGTTCTCGTCTACTCGAAAGTAACTATGATGAGGCTGGCAGAAAGCAACAAAACGAAAATGGCGGACCGGACGGGACTCGAACCCGCGACCTCCGGCGTGACAGGCCGGCATTCTAACCAGCTGAACTACCGGTCCGCAGAATACGCTTTCGTGGTGGGTGGTACAGGGATCGAACCTGTGACCTACGGCTTGTAAGGCCGTCGCTCTCCCAGCTGAGCTAACCACCCTTGAAAGGAGGCGTGCATTCTAACGAACAAGCGATGCTTGTCAATCTCAATTTGGGCTGGAAATTGCAGTTGTGTGACGGGGGCTGGAAACCTTAGTATTGCGCGCAACAGCAAGGCAGCCAAATATGGAAATATTTAAAGACTTTACCCTCGAATCTGCGCATCGCTTGCCCAATGTTCCCGAAGGACACAAGTGCGCGCGCCTTCACGGCCACTCTTTTCAGGTGCGAATCGTCATTGAGGGCGAGCCTGGAGAGCAGTCTGGTTGGGTGTTGGATTTCGCCGATATCAAAACCGCATTTGCGCCGGTTCATCAGAGGCTTGATCATAACTTTCTGAATGATGTGGATGGGCTGGAAAACCCCACCAGCGAGAACCTCGCGAAATGGATATGGGCTGAACTTCAACCCGCCCTGCCCCAGCTTAGCCGTGTTGAAATCAGGGAAACCTGCACAAGCGGCTGCGTGTACTGCGGCAACTAAGCGGCTGTTCTAGCTCCTGAAGGCTTCCACCACGCTGGATGGAGTCAGTATTTGCGGTAGCACCAGAGGTTCTGCCTGGCCTGGGAGGTACACCAGGTACAGCGGCACGCCACTGCGGCCAAAGCTTTCCAGGAAATTGGTAATGGCCGGGTCGGCGCGAGTCCAGTCGGCAACAAGGTAGAGCACATCCTCCTGCTCGAAGAATTCCTGCACTTGCCGGTTCTTGAGTGCCACTCTTTCGTTCACTTTACAGCTAATGCACCAGTCTGCCGTAACGTTAACAAACACCGGTTGACCGTTGGCTACCGCAGCAGAGATCAGGGCAGGTTCAAAGCCCACTGCTTGTGAATCGGCACTGCTTCCCTGCTGCTGCGGTAGCAATGGTGCAGCAATCAGGCTTATCAGTAAAAGCAGCAGCCCCGATACCGCGGTGCGGCGAGAACCGGACGTTTGAGCGCGGCGCGATAGCCACAAGGCAAATACCATGGTTAGTGCCAACACCAGCAGCAGCGCTGCGGCGTCACTGCCGGCGAGGCTGCTGTATACCCAGAGCAGCCAAATGGCGGTGAGGTACAGTGGAAACGCCAGAATTTCTTTCAGCGTCACCATCCACTGGCCCGGTCGCGGTAGCCTGTGAGCGACACCCGGAATAAAACCAACCAACAGCATCGGAAATGCCAGACCCAGCCCCAGCGCGACGAATACCGTCAGAGCTTGCAGGGTAGGCATGGTAAGAGCCGCCCCCATGGCAACGCCCATGAAAGGCGCTGTGCAGGGTGTGGCTACCAAAGTGGCCAATAGGCCGGTGGCGAAGGAGCGAGTTTTACCCTGACCGCCGCCATTGGCAAAATTCCCCATCCGGGTGAGAGATGCGCCCAATTCGATAAATCCACTCAGTGCCAGCCCCAGCAAAAACATCAAGCACACCAGAAAGGCCACGAAGCCGGCGTTCTGCAATTGAAAGCCCCAGCCAATTTGCTCTCCAGTGGCTCTTAATGCCAATAATATCAGTGCAATGGCGATAAAGCTTAAAGTAATTCCAAGGGTGTAGGCCAGCGCATCGCCACGCCGTGCTCTGTCGTTGTCGGCGTTTTCAACGATTTGCATGGCTTTCAGGCTTAGCACAGGTAACACACAGGGCATCAGATTGAGGATGATGCCGCCGAGAAAGGCCAGAAACAGGGCTAACAGCAGCGGTGTCGACGCAGCGCCCGCCTGACCTCCATCGCCGGTGACCAGCCCGGGAGCGGCCGCCAGGGAGAACTCAAACCAGGCGGCATCGCCACTTTCGGTTTGAAGCTGAACCAGCCCTTCGAATTGCGCAGGTAGCGCCGGCAGACGACCGCTGGCCATCTGATCAATTTGAATCTGAGTTCCCGTTGATTCGATGCCGGGCGGTTCGCGGTTCACTACAAGCCCCTTGCTGACCGGGAAATAGTTAATCACGTCCCTACCCTGCAACTCGGCGGGCAAAGCAAAGCTAGCGGTCAACTGACCCTGCTCCAGGTTATAGTTTCCTTCAAGCAACCCCAGTTGCTGCGGTATCTCGTTCAATGCCAGAGATACGGAGTTGTCAGCTGCCGCCGGCTGTTCGGAGCTTATCGCCAGAGGGATACTTGCCTGACCCGGAATGCAGATATCCTCGCAAATAAGCCAGTCGACCGAGGCGGTTAAGGGGTTTGTTGCCGTGCCGAGACTGTCCGGGTTGCCAACCGGTTGTAGCAAAATCGTGCGGTCGTAGTACCCGTAGTTGATAAAGCCCTGATAGTCAGCTCTGACCGGGGCTGGCCACAGAATGCCGCCTACCTCAAGGGTAGTGTCCTGCCACTGGATCCCGGTAGGCAGCCCGGTGTCGCCCGGATTTTTCCAGTAAATGTGCCAGCCCGGGTCGGGAACAAACTCGATGCCGAGATACGCCTCGGCATCTAGCCCGCCATCCGTCCGGTAGGCATGCGCGCGCAGCTGCAAGTGCTCTGCCTCCACCCAATCAGACCCGGCGTACAGGGGCTGGGCCGATGCCAGGTATGGAGCAGCAAGTAACAGGGCGAAAACCAGACATCTGATTGGGCTATGCATGTTTATGGGGCTTAGATTCGAGCATTGCGGGATTATGCCACGGCTGTTGCTACGGCCTGCAAAATGGATCAGATATAACAATAAGGAGGCGCCGGACGGCGCCCCCTGCTTTTAGCGTCAGTTATCCGTGCCTAGAGCCTGGATTGCAGAAAGGTGTCCAGGTCAGGGTGTTGGAAAGCATAACCCGACTGCTGCAGGTAGCTTGGCCGCACGTCCAGGTCGGCAAGTAAAAACCCTTTGGCGCCTTCGCCCAGCAAAAGCTGCAAAATGAAGGTGGGCGCCGGAAAAATAGCTGGCCTATGCAGATGTTGAGCCAGCTTCTGCGTGAAATTGGCATTGCTAAGGGGTTCTGGCGCTGTCAGGTTGATGGTGGCAGGAAGGTTGTCCTGCCCAATGGACCACAGCAGCGCGCCCACCAGGTCGTCGCGGCTAACCCAGCTAAAGCATTGTTTGCCGCTTCCCAGTCGACCGCCAAGCCCAAAGCGGAACGCCGGCAGCATGGCTTTTAGCGCGCCACCTTCAGGGTCGAGCACCACGCCGAACCGGAAGCAGCAAACCTGGCTGCCAAGCTGCTCAAACTGACGAGCGGCTGCCTCCCAGTCGCGGCAGAGGCTGGCTGCGAAACTGCTACCCAGTGAGGCGGACTCGTTTTCGGCAACCTGTCCCCCGCAATAAACGCCAATGGCCGATGCGTTGAAGACCTTGCCCGGCGCGAATTCCGGTCGCTCGGAAAAATCGCGGTAAAGAGCTTCCGTCAGCCCGATACGACTGTCTCTGAAGGCCTGTTTGGCCTGCTTGGTCCAGCGCGCCATCAAGGGTTTGCCGGCTAGGTTGATCAGTAAATCCACTGGCTGGTTCAGCTCTTTAGGGCTACTAACCCAGCTCAGGTTGTCGTGCGTCTTTTGCTTTTTTGGGCTGCGGCTTTGAGCACTAACCCGGTGCCCCTGTGCAAGAAGTTCTTGAGTGATGGCGGATCCAACGAATCCGCTGGCGCCCGTTATGTATGTATGCATGTGCGAAATATACGCGGGCTAGGTGCAGAGATATCCCTGTGTGACAGACTTTTTACCCGCTATGTGAAGGCTGCTCTGTTCACCTTATACTGCAAAATGGGGACAGAGGAGTTCGAATGATGCGCAAGCTCAAGTTACGAGTGTTTGGCTTGTTGACGGTGGTATTCGCTTGTTCCCACCTGATGGCCCAGAGTGAAGTGCAGCAGTTGCAGCAGCAACTAAAGCTATTGGAAGAGAATTCTGGCACCTTCAGCGAAGAGATTGGCGAAACCGCCTTCCAGCTGGGCCGCTTATACGAGGCGTCCGGACAGCATCAGCTGGCGCTGGAAGCCTTTCAGCAGGCCGACCAGCATATCAAGATTGCTTCTGGCCTTTACGCGCCCGAGCGTGAAGCGGCTATCCGGGAAATATTCGAGCAGAGTGTGCGGCTGGGAAACTGGAAAGACGCCAATGAAGCGATGACAAGCCTGGGCTGGCTGAACGCGCGAAACATGGACGCCACCTCGCCCGACTATCTTCCCACCCGAAAACTGCTTGCGAACTGGTACCTGGCCAGCGAGTTCTATCGCCTGGACGATAATCCGCTTGCCTTGCTGCGCAATGCACATGAGCAGCTCGCAGAAAGCACAACAGCCAGTGAAGGCCTGGATCGCCTCGCCGACCTGGAGATGTTGCAACTGTATCTGGCGACTAATTATCGTATTTCACAACACGCACCCCAGGGAGGTCCCGGCGACTTGCAAATGCGCCTGCTGGCCATGGAGCGCAACCTTGAGCTGGAAATTAGCCGTGCCGTGTCCAGCTGTTATGCGATGTTTTCGGAAAGCCCCGGCCGTGCGCGCGCATGCTCCATTCAGGCGGAACAAACTATTCGGTCTCGCAGCCCGCTAAATGATCCATTCTTTATGAATGAGTTAGAGGAGCAACTCTATGGTGACCGGTTTGCAATGGATGCCATGCGCCGGGGCACCAATGCATCTCGCGCCTGGCTTGAAAGAGCAGAGGCCGAAGGTACACCGCAGGAATTGTTGGATGCCCTGCTGCTCTTCGCGGATTGGAACATCACCATGGATCGTTTTTCTGCGGCAGAAGACGCCTATCTGCGAGCATGGGAGCTGGCCAACGAACTGGATGTGTTGGAGCAGTATGGGTTTGATCAGCCTCGCCCGCTAAACGGCTGGGGCTTGAGTGAATCCTTTTCAGAGGTGGCGAAGTTGATAGATACCTCGCCGGAGATTATTGGTCTGGGTATGCGTGTCACTGCGCGGGGAAAGGCTGAGGATGTCTCTGTACTGGAGAAACCGGAAGACAGCGAGACCCGCATCGCGAGGTTTGCCCAACGATTCGAGAGCATCCGCTTTCGACCCGCACTGGAAATGGGTGTGCCAGTTGTAACCCCGCGCTTACGCATGAATCTTCCGTTATTGGACTGAGCGAATTGAAACCAAGTCTGCTCCAATTAGTCGAAGCCCTCAGAGGTTCAGCAATTAATATGATGAAGCGGTTAAATCGAGAAGGCTATCTGACGGCAATGTTCCTGACGATTTGGCTTGTGCCGGCCAGCGCTCAATTGGCCGACCAGGCAGAGGCACAAGCCCTCGAGCCAGATTCAGGCCAACTACTCGATCAGGTTTACCAGCTTGAGCAATCCATTGTTCAGCTCGAACAGCGCAGTGGCGCATTCGATCCGCGCATGGGGGAATTGAGCAGCACTTTGGCCAGTCGTTTGGCCGAACTCGAACTGCACGAGGCGGCCCTTGACTCCATTCAGCGCGCCGACCAGAACCTCAAGATCAACCTGGGGCTATACGCGCCCGAGCGCGAACCGCTTCTACGTATGGCATTCGAACAGCACATAGCTCTGCGCGATGTCGAGGCTGCCCAGGCCGAGTTGGAGCACTTGGTCTGGCTGGCTGCAAGGTCGCTGGATGCCATGGATGCCCAATACATTCCAAGATTGCTGGAGCTAGCCCGATGGCATTTTTCGCGCTACCTGACCGAAATGAACGACGAATCGCTGGGCCAGTTGGAAGAAGCCACTGGCTACCTCGAGGATGCCCGTGAGATTTATCAGGTGAACTCGCTGCCCTATCAGATGGAATTTGTTGACCTCTATATCGCAGTCAATAAGGCGGCTTCCGAGTTTCTGCCAGCTGTGCAGTATAGCCAGTCGAGTGGCCAATCCAGTCGTTTTGACCGGGACAGAATCCGCCTGGAGCGCCTGGTGGGTGATGTTTGCGATCTTGGGTATTCAGCAGATGAAGAACAAGCCAGTCGATGCGAGAGAGCTGGAGAAACCCAGCTGCGCCGCCGGTTGCAAATTTCCTCCGAGACAAACTACTACGACAGCTACGATCTCGATGTGAATCATACGGCCCTTTTTGTAAACCGGGCCTACCAGCGTGTTCGTCAGGTGTTGGAAGAAGCCTACAATGACAGCCTGAAGTTTGAAAATCCGATGTTGCACGTAGGCTCCCTGCTGAAAACCGCCGATTGGTTTTTGCTGTACGGTCACGAGAACAATGCCAGAGAGGTCTATGGTGTTGCTGCTGAAATGGCCAAAACCATGGGCGTGGAGGAAATCTTTGCAACGGATCGTCCTCATCCCATCCCTCCCCAGTCAGTTTATAGCCAGTTGTTTGACCTGGCCGAACAGCCGGCGAGCGGCAGTATCCGCGTGCGTGCGGATATTGATGCCGACGGCAAGATTGAATCCATTAGTTTTGTGAATATCGAGATGGAAGATTCTGCCGAAGCTGGCCGTGTTGCCAGTCAGGTGATTCGAACCCGATTTCGGCCAGCCCTGGCCAACGGCCAGCCTGTGAGTTTTGAAGGTTATGAATTTAATGTTCATCTTTGAAGGCAAAGCTGTTCGCATGCTGCTCGTCAGTATGGCGAGCCTTATGTTGTTGAGTGCCTGCGTGTCGCCGCCGCCAGGGCTGCCTTCGCCCTCCTCCGGTGGCCAGAGCAGCCCCAGCTCCGGTAGCTCGGGTAGCTCGGGTAGCTCGGGTAGCTCGGGCGGTTCGAGCGGTGGTGGAGGCATGCCTGGAGGAGGTTCGCCGCTTCCGGGTGGCGGTTCACCTCTGCCAGGCCGTGGCGCTCCCTTACCCGGCGACGGATCCTCTGCGGGCTCCCCCGATCCGGGCACTGGTTCTGGCAGTGAAGGTGACGGAACCGCCGGCGGCTCGGTGGATAGCGGATCTGGCGAAGGGTCTGTTGGTGATGCCAGCTCGGGCGATTCAGATGGCGACGGTGATTCCGCCGACGCCAGTCTGGAACCCGGTTCGGCCAGCGATGCTGAACCCACTTTCGAGCAGCCAACTTTCGAAGAAACTGCAGCGCAGGACGGAGGCGGCTCCGGCTCGTCAGGCGGTGCCGTACTGGATCAGGCTACCCTGGAGCAGCTTGAAGAGATGCTTGGCGAAGAACTTGGCACCTTTGATGGCACTGTCTTGCGCGAGCAGGAAAACGCCTCGCAAACGGGCGAATCCAGTGGTGGCTCAGTGGTGTTTCAGGATTTCGAGCCATCCGGCACGGCATCCCGGGGTAGCGGTAGCGGCGGCGGAACGGCCAATTCCGGTGGTAACGGCGTGAATGTGGCCTTGCCCGATTCACAAGTGCCTCCGCCCGATCCGGATGATGACATCGTGGCACGCCAATTGAGAGAGGCTGCCATTAACGAGCCGGATCCGCTGCTGCGAGAGAAACTGTGGCAAGAGTATTACCGCTATACCGGGAAATCACCATGAAACAGCTGCTGGGTGCAACCCTGCTCCTCTTGGCAGGCTGCGCTTCCTACGATGTACGCACCACAGACTTTACGCCGGTGCAGCAGCTGGAAGTGCCGGTATCCATGGATACGAGGCTGGATATCGGCATCCAGGTACTCGAGCCCGATCTGGAAAACTTGCCGGAAGAGGCACTTGCGTTCAGTGGTGTGCGCGAAGCCGAATCGGTTTGGGTGGCCAGTCAGCTTAAGCAAACTCTTGATCGTACCCAGGCCTGGGGGTTGGTGCGTGTTCTGCCCGATGAAGAGGTTCTTGTCGATTTACGTTTGCAGGGAAAAATTCTTCAATCTGATGGCGAAACGGTAGCGCTACATATTGTCGCGGAGGATTCGTCTCAGAGAGTCTGGCTGGATCGGGAATACGAGCAAATTGTCAGCCGCTATGCCTATGCCGATGAACAAACCAGCAGGGAGCCATTTCAGGGCCTGTACAACCGTATTGCCAATGATCTGCTCGCAAGTGCCCGGCAAATGACCCCCAACGAGCGGCGGCAGGTTCGGCGCATTACCGATTTGCGCTTTGCTGCCAGTTTTTCACCCGAGGCGTTCGATTCCTTCCTGGTCGAGAATAATGAAGGCCACCTGCGCTTTGATCGCTTGCCGGCCGAGAACGACCCAATGTGGGAGCGCATCGAGCGCATCCGCGTGCGTGATCAAATGTTTGTGGATGTGCTGCAGGACTATTATCGCGGATTCGTGGGAGAGATGGACGAGCCCTACTCCGCCTGGCGCGAGCAAAGCTATATCGAAACCCGTGTCATTCGCGACCTGAACGAAGCCGCCAGGGCGCAGAAAATCGCAGGTTGGCTGTCCATCGCAGTGGGCATTGGGGCCCAGTTTAGCGATGACTATGCCACCCGGTTGGCGGGCAGCGTGGCAACCTATGGTGGGCTGCAGTCGATACAGCGCGGTTACCTGGCCCAGGACGAAGCCCTCTTGCACATCCAGACACTCACAGAACTTGGGGAATCGCTGCAATTGAATCTTGAGCCCAGTGTGATCGAACTTCAGGACCGTACTGTCACGCTAGCGGGTACCACCAGGGATCAGTACCGGGAGTGGCGAGAAATATTGCGGCAGATTTACCAGCGGGAAATGGCTCCTATCCTGACACCGGAAGCAGATGTCGAACAACAACCCTAAGCCACTAACACCCAGCGAGTACCGTCCGCCGGATGAAAGTACATCGGCTTCGAGCACAATTCCTCCAGCCCGGGTTGAAAAAATACTCTGGCTTGGTGTGTTTGTCGCAGTCACCCTGGTGTTTGGCTGGCTAATCAGCGTGGTTTTGTCTCCAGACGAGACGGTCGAGCCTGTGCTGGTTGCCCCGGTTCAGGAGCAACAGCCGGCCAGCCAGGAAACCGCAGCACCGTTCGAGCAGGCGGCGGAGCAGCAGGCGCGCCAGCAGGCGCAACAAATTTTGTCACAGCTCCTGGACGAGCGAGCCTGGCTTCAACAGGCCCTGGCCGAGCAGTGGGCGGCGCGAGCTTTCGCGGATCTGGGGAAATTGGGCGACGAGGGCGATCTGCTTTACGAGCAGCGCGCTTACCCGCAGGCTTTAGAAACCTGGACCAGCGCGCTGGCGCAAGCCAGACAACTCCGCGAGCAGGCAGTCGATATCGCCGCACAAAGGGGGCTGGCCGCAGAGCAATCTCTGGCAAACGATGCCCTCTCACAGGCGCAGAACCAGATAGAGGTTGCCCTTGCCATTCAACCTGATTCATCCAAGTGGCAAAGTATCGCAATGCGCATAGAGCAAAGGCCAGAATTGCAGGAATTGCTGGCACAGGCTGAGCAGCAGATGGCTCGCAGGGAGCATGAAACGGCGGTTCAGCAGCTTGAAGCGGTGATCAGTCGAGACGCCGAATACTCGCGGGCGGCGAACCTCTTGCAGCAGGCGCGCATGCAACGCAGCCAGCAGGCTTTTGCGACAGCGATAGCTGATGCCTTGTTCGCTATCGAGCAGCGTCGCTTCGAAGACGCGCGGAACCATTTGGAAACGGCCGGTCAGTGGGATGCGCAAAATCCTGCCCTGATCGATGCGCGCCTGCAATTGGAAGCCGCCCAGCATGACTCCCAGGTGATTGGTGCGCGACAGAACGCCGAAGCGGCAGAGGTCGCTGAAACCTGGGGTGAGGCTATTGCTGCCTGGCAGGAGGTAGAACGACTATCACCCGGCAGCACCGAGGCGCTCATTGGGCTGATTCGGGCCAGTGCGCGTGCTGAGCTCGATAGTCGGGTGAAGGCGACGCTCGAAGACCCTCTAAAACTGCGTGAGCCAAATGCCTGGAATTCCGCCGAAAGCCTATTGGGCGAGGCGAAGGTGGTTCGCGACCCCGGCCCTCTGCTTCAGCAGCAAATTCAGGATCTTGCCCGCGCCATTCGCGTGGCGCGAGAGCCTGTAACACTGGTGGTGCAATCCGATGGGCTAACAGATCTGCGCATAAATGGTGTCGGCCGTATTGGCACAACCACGCAAACGGAGCTCGAGCTCTATCCGGGTCGTTATAGTTTGGTCGGTACCCGCAGCGGATTCCAGGACGTGTTTGAGCAAATTGTGATTGATGGCGAGCAACCGAGAATGGAGGTGTACCTGGCGGCTACAAGGGAGGTTCCCTCTCAATGAGCCGAGAACAAATTGAACCTGTTGGCTTTGAAACCCCGGCGAAACAGAGCCGGCAGTTCTCCTTTGGCTGGCTGCGTCTGGCTATTCCGGCCTCGCTGTTGCTCATGATGGCGGTATTTGTGCTGCATGCATCCAGCCTGCGCATACAGGTCAACCCTTCGGTAGCCAGCGTTAAAATTGCAGGCCCCTGGCCTCAGGTGCAGCTGGGTGACCGCTGGTTGCTGCGACCCGGTGAGTACCGCATCAGTGCGCTTGCCCAGGGGTATCAGTTGAGTGAAACCGCCTTGCAAGTGCAGCGCGGCTCGCAAGCCATCCAGCTTCAGCTTCAGCCCTTGCCTGGCTTGCTGGAAGTCGATGTGAGCCCGGATATAAAGGGAACCCTCAGTATCAACGGTAACCAGCTGATGACCTTTGAGGGGGACTTTGTTGCCGAAATTCCGCCCGGAACGCAGCGGCTTGAAATCGACGGTGAGCTGTACAGTAGCTGGAGCGGTGAAATTCAGGTCGAAGGCTTTGGCCAGCGACAACAACTCGAGGTAGCACTTGAGTCAACCTGGTCGACGGCCCGTATTGTCACACGTCCTGCCGGTGCAGAGGTTCTTCTGGATGGGCAGGATGTGGGTGCTTCGCCAATCGAGATACCCCTCGAATGGGGCTTGCACCAGTTGCTGATCGAGAAAGCAAGCTACTATCCGCTGCAGCAGGAATTCAATTGGCAGCAGGACAACCAGCAATTGGGTGAGTTCGAGCTGGTGCCGCGGGAAGTACCCTTCAGGTTGAGTTCTGAACCGGCCGGCGCAACCGTAACACTGAACGGGCAGTACCTGGGGCAAACCCCCTTGCAGGCGGAGTTGGTTCCTCTGCAGCAGCACCAGCTGCGTATTTCACGTGCCGGTTTCCGCACCCTGACCACCGCAGTTGAGCTGCCTCTGGGAGAGCCTGGCGAACGTAGCTTTGCGCTGGAGCCAATGCTTGGACGAGTTGTGATGCGCGTTCAGCCCGAGTCGGCAATCGTTTATGTGAACGGGGAACAGATTGGCGCGGGCAGTCAGTCGCTGGAATTACCCGCTGCGACCCAGCGAATCCGCGTGGCCGCGCCTGGCTTTGAAAGCACTGAGCAGCAGGTAATACCCAACCCTGAAATCGATCAGGTACTGAATTTTCAGCTGCTCACCGAAGAACAAGCGCGCTGGGCGAACTTGCCAGATACCTACCTGACGCAGACGGGGGATGAAATGCTGCTGTTTCGCGAACCTGGTCTGGTTCGGCTTGGCAGTGACCGCAGTGAAACGGAGCGGCGTGCCAACGAGGCTCGCTGGACGGCCGACTTGCAGCGAAGTATTTACGTGTCGCGAACCATGGTAACCAACCGGCAGTTTCGGGCATTTTCGCCCGATCACAGCAGTGGAAATTTCAGCGGCCTCAGCCTGGATGGCGCCGAGCAACCGGTGGTGAACCTCGATTGGCAGCAAGCGGCACTCTACTGCAACTGGTTAAGCGAACAGGAGGGGCTTGAGCCCTTTTATAGCATCACGCGCGGATTTGTCAGTGAGCAAAATCCCCAGTCCAATGGTTATCGCCTGATGACAGAGGCGGAATGGGTTTGGCTCGCGGCAACCACAGAATCCGGGTTGCGCCGCAAGTACGCCTGGGGCAATACCGAAGCGCCGCAGCCGGTGGAAAATTTTGCCGGAAGCGAAACTGCCGATTTACTTAACTTTTATCTGGATAATTTGTCAGACTCTCACCAGGTATCCTCTCCGGTGGGCACCTACGAGGCAAACCCGAGAAACCTGTTCGATCTGGCGGGCAACGCGGCGGAGTGGATTCACGATTGGTATGATCCTGTACCCTACCCCGACGATGAACCCCAGGTCGATCCGTTGGGGCCGGACATTGGAGAATTCCATGTGATTCGCGGATCCTCATGGGCACGTGGGTACCAGCCGCAATTGCGATTGGCCTACCGCGACTATGGGGCTACTGCGCGAAATGATGTTGGTTTCAGAGTGGTTCGCTATGCGCAATAGTTGGCTTTTTGTTTTATTTCTGGCTTTGCAGGCCGGTCCGTTGGTAGCTCAGCCCGCGGAAGGCCCGCTACAGGGCTCTGAAGCCGAGCCATCATCCGCTTTACCGGAACAGGGGCAAAGGGC
>CAKZNR010000116.1 GCA_937129725.1 uncultured Cellvibrionales bacterium
ACTTCTGGGTTTAAATCATCTGTGGAATCTGCACGCCAGCCGCGAGCAGCTGGCCGAAATTGGCCTGCACCTGGGGGCCGATGTGCCACTATTTGTATACGGCAGAACCGCACTGGCTACTGGCATTGGAGAAAAATTGCAGCCGCTGGAAATAGCCCAAAAACACTACCTGGTGGTGCACCCGGGAATCTCGGTCAGCACAGCTGAAATCTTTGCCCATCCAGAATTGACAAGGGACAGCGCTGCAATCAAAATAGCGCCCCCCGCGGAGGAGTGCGCCCGAAATGACTGCCAGGCAGTGGTTCAGGCCCTCTATCCCGAGGTAGCGAAAGCGATTGAATGGCTGAGTTCGCTGGGGAATGCCAGGTTAACCGGAACCGGGGCCTGCGTGTTTGTCGAGCTGAAACAGATCGCCGATGGCGAAGCCTATCTCGCGTCACTACCCGAAGGCTGGACCGGCTTTGTGGCAAAGGGTGTTAACCAATCGCCCCTGCTCAGCCAAATCGGCCCGCAACAAGTTGAACAACACTAACCACTGGGGTGTCGCCAAGCGGTAAGGCAACGGGTTTTGATCCCGTCATGCGGAGGTTCGAATCCTCCCACCCCAGCCATTTTTAAAGTTACGGAGCCTGCTGTGGCAGATCTGATGGTATTCACCGGGAGCTCAAACCCGGCTCTGGTTGAAGAAACCTGCAAATACCTGGGTGTGCCGCCCGGCGACGCCGTGGTGCAGAAATTTTCTGATGGCGAAATAAGCGTCGAGCTGGAAGAGAACGTTCGCGGGCGCGATGTGTTCATCGTGCAGTCCACCAACGCACCCACCAATGACAACCTGATGGAAATGCTGATTCTGGCCGACGCCCTGCGCCGCGGCTCGGCAGCGCGCATCACTGCAGTCATCCCCTACTATGGTTACGCCCGCCAGGATCGCCGTGTGCGATCGGCCCGCGTGCCCATTACCGCAAAAATGGTTGCCGACATGATCGCAGCCGTGAGGGTTGACCGGGTGCTTACCATCGACCTGCATGCCGAGCAGATTCAGGGCTTCTTCGACATGCCGGTGGACAATATCTACGGTACGCCCATTCTGATTGAAGACATTCTCAAGCAGGCTTATAAAAATCTGCTGATCGTGTCACCGGACATTGGCGGCGTGGTTCGGGCACGAGCCTTTGCAAAACAGCTGGGCACCGACCTGGCAATTATCGATAAACGTCGCCCGCAGGCCAATGTGGCTGAAGTGATGAACATTATCGGTGAAGTTGAAGGTCGAACCTGCCTGCTGGTTGACGACATCATCGATACGGCCGGAACTCTCTGCTCGGCCGCCGGCGCCCTGAAAGAGTCCGGTGCCGGCAAGGTAGTGGCCTACTGTACCCACCCGGTACTTTCAGGCAAAGCCATCGACAATATCAACGCATCGCAACTGGACGAGTTGGTTGTGACCAACTCCATTCCCCTGTCGGAAAACGCACAACAGTGCGACCGCATTCGCCAGCTGAGCATTGCCAAAATGTTGGCCGAAGCCATGCGTCGGGTGAGCAACGAGGAATCGATTTCTGCCATGTTCCCCTATTGAGGGATCGGGCGAAAAAGCGGGGCGATTGCCCCAGGAGCGCACAAGCGCATTTAGCAACCCCCTTACCTGACTGGTCGCAAGCCAGGTGAGGATTACAGTCGGAGACACCACATGACTGATTACAAACTGACCGCGAGCAGCCGGGAAGACCAGGGCAAAGGTGCGAGCCGCCGCCTGCGTCGCCTGGCTGACCAAGTACCTGCCATTGTTTACGGTGGCAAGAAAAAGCCCGCTTCCATTTCGGTGCCTCACAAAGACATTAAACACGCATTGGAAAACGAAGCGTTTTATTCGCACATTGTCGAGCTGGACATTGAGGGCAAAAGCGAAGACGTTATTCTGAAAGACGTGCAACGTCACCCGTCCAAGCCGCTTATTCTGCACCTGGACTTTTTGCGCGTATCCAAGAACCAGAAGCTTACCGTGCGTGTACCCCTGCACTTCATTAACGAAGACACGTCCAAAGGCGTCAAGCTTCAGGGTGGTGTGGTAACCCACAATATGACCGAGCTTGAAGTGAGCTGTTTGCCGGCCAACCTGCCCGAGTACATCGAGGTTGATCTGGCCGAGGTTGAAGTGGATCAAATCGTGCACATCAGCGACATTACCCTGCCCGAAGGGGTTGAGAGTGTCGACCTGTCCCACGGCGAAGGCCACGACCAGGCCGTTGCCGCTATCCACGTTCCGAAAGTGGTTGAGGTTGAAGAAAATGCGCCCGAAGCCCCTGAAACAGAAGTGGGTGACGACGCTGATGGCGACAAAGCCGGCGAGGGAGACGAGGACTAATTCCTCGCGACCTCCGGACATCCGGCGGTGCATCAGCCCGTTAAGCTACTGGTCGGACTCGGCAATCCGGGTATGCAATACAAGCATACCCGGCACAATGCCGGGGAAGATTTCGTGCGTGCCCTTTGTGCACGCGATGCTATTGAGCTGAAAGAAGACAAGCGCTTTTTTGGCCACACCGCCGAATGCCCACACCCTGCCGGTGGCAAGCTTCGCCTGCTGATTCCTACTACCTTCATGAACCGCAGCGGCCAATCGGTGGCAGCACTGGCCAATTTTTTCAAAATTGAGCCGAACTCCATTCTGGTCGCCTACGACGAGCTTGACCTTGAACCCGGCGTTGTCCGTTTCAAGTTTGACGGCGGCCACGGTGGCCACAACGGCTTGCGCGATATTGTGTCTAGCCTGGCAAACCGGCGCGACTTCTACCGCCTGCGCATTGGCATTGGCCACCCCGGCAACGCCAGCCAGGTAACCGGCCACGTGCTGGGTAAAGCCTCCGAGGATGACCAGGCTGCCATTAATCGCGCCTGTGACAATGCCGAACGCGCCCTGCCTCTGGCCTTGGCCGGCGAATGGGAAAAAGCCATGCATCAACTGCACACAAGAGACTAATTCAATGGGATTCAACTGCGGCATCGTGGGACTACCCAACGTCGGCAAATCCACCCTGTTCAATGCCTTAACCAAGGCCGGCATCGACGCCGAGAACTTTCCCTTCTGCACCATCGAACCCAATACGGGAATCGTGCCCGTGCCAGACCCGCGGGTAGAAGCCATTGCTGACATGGTAAAACCGCAGCGCATCGTGCCGACCACCATGGAGTTTGTCGATATCGCGGGGCTGGTGGCCGGAGCCTCCAAGGGTGAGGGCCTGGGCAACCAGTTTCTTGCCAATATTCGCGAGACAGACGCCATTGCCCACGTGGTTAGGTGCTTCAAGGATGAAAACGTGGTGCACGTGGACGGCGGTGTGCGCCCGGCAAACGACATTGACACCATCAATACCGAACTGGCGCTGGCCGACCTTGAAGCGGTAGAAAAAGCCAAGACGCGGGCAGAGCGGGCTGCCAAGGGTCAGGACAAGGATGCCATTGCGCTGCTAAAAGCCATCGAGCCGGTACTGGCACAGCTGGAAGCAGGCAATCCGGTACGCAGCCTCGAGCTGAAAGACGAAGAAAAAAAGGCGTTGCGCTCGCTCAACCTGCTGACCGCCAAGCCCATGCTCTACATCGCCAATGTGGATGAGGAAGGCTTTGAAAACAATCCACTGCTGGATGAGGTTCAACAGATAGCCGATGCCGAGAAAGCCGGGCTGGTGGCTATCTGCAACAAACTGGAAGCGGAAATTGCCGAGCTGGACGATGAAGACAAGCTCGAATTCCTGGCCGACCTGGGAATGGACGAGCCGGGCCTGAACCGGGTGATACGTGCGGGTTACGAAATGCTGCACCTGCACACCTATTTCACTGCCGGCGAAAAGGAAGTGCGGGCATGGACCATTCCGGTGGGCTCAACCGCGCCACAGGCGGCCGGCAAAATTCATACCGACTTCGAAAAGGGTTTTATTCGCGCCGAAGTCATCGGCTACAACGACTATATCGAGTGCTGTGGTGAGCAGGGCGCCAAAGACGCCGGAAAATGGCGCCTTGAAGGCAAGGAATACATCGTTAAAGACGGCGACGTGGTGCACTTCCGATTCAACGTATAGCTTGCGCGCTGAGATTTTCCTCAGGGACCAATGCGTATCAGACACCTGGCTGCGCCAGGATGTCAGACATTGTGCGGGTGCGAATTTCGAAGTCCATACGCCGGTCCAGATAGTCCATATTCCAAACCAGATAACCGTCGCGCTCGGTGAAATAGCCTGGCTGTGAGCTCTCGACCAGGCTATGGCCCGAGGGCAATTCAAACTGCCCGCGGAAACCGCTCTTGAAAGTAAACACCCACTCCCCATTTTCGACCTGTTTAATGTCATCTCTCGCTTCAGCCGACGCAATAATGTCAACCTGCAACAAATCGCCTTGCTGATAACTTTCGGGCAGATAAACGCGCAGCAATTCATTTGGAGCTTCGCCGGTAAAGCCCACCGACGGAACCAGCTGATATCGGATTGGCTCACCCGTTTCGCGATTGGTTACCGAATGAATCTGTACCGGACCAGTCGCAAAAGCATAGCCTTTGTTGTTGAGCACTGCATAACGATCACCCGCCTCATCTTCGAGAATACGGGTCGACTGTCGTCCGTATTCCAACTGGTGGGTGACTTCCAGAATGGCGTTTTCCAGGTCAAGCACACGCAAACTGATGCGGTTGTTGTGAGGTACCGCAGTCCATTGCTCACCACCTTCCGCCGGAGGGTCCATGGATCCTACGATGGTACCGTCGGGCTGAAGGGTGCCACTGTAAGTTTTCATGTGCCAATCGCCGCGCTGGCGATAAACCTCGAAACGAAGCTGGTCGCCCTCAAGATGCGCTTTGATTTCCTGAATTTGCGGTGTCATCAGATCACGACCAAAGGTCAGCCTGCCGATTGCGGTGTTTCGTGATTGTTCAAGGCTGAGAGCCGCCTGCTCGACAACCTCTTCCCTGCCAACCCAGCTGATCAGCCAGTTGCCATTAAACAACAGAGGGATATCCGATACATCGCGAACAGGTTGCGCAAATGCCGGTTGAGCCAGACAGCTGAGAATCAATAAAAAAGAAATGAGATGTTTCATACGCCCCCCGACGAATAGACCACCCCAGTCTGAAGGGGGTGCAGTGCCAATGAGGTATTCGGCACTTCGAATTCCGAATAGCGGAACAACGATGGGTTTAACGCGTTTGTGAGCTGATTGGCAAAATCTCAGTCGGGGGCAATGAATACCTTCATCACGCCGCCCGCGCCCACTGCGCGATCGTCGACAGTAAGGGTGATTGCCTATTCTGGCAGTCCGGTGACTGCCGTTTCATCTTTTTGCTCTAGCCACTGCATCACCATTTGCGCCAGTTGGTGGCTATTGCGGTCCTGCATCAGCTGATGAGAGTTGCCACGAATACCCATCTCGGGCAGGTTCCACAACTCGCCGGTGCCGCCTGCTTGCGCAATCAGGTCGGCCATCTGCTGGCAACCGTCGCGTCGCCCGGTTTGTGCGCGGGTATCCAGGTAGTCTCCATACAGCGTGAGATAAGGTACCTCGTCGGCAAAGCCGCCCAGTTCATCTTCGCGGGTGATGCAGCCATCGGCCTCCAATGCCACCACCGCCGCTACCCTGTCGGGTTGGCTGGCGCCCAGCGGATAGTAGGTTCGTCCGGCAAAGGAATGGCCAATCAGAATAGCGGGCGAACCCGCTTTTTGAATGATCTCCAGAATATTGCGGGTGTTGGGGGAGCCGCCTCCCTCAGAGTTGCCCAGGTTGGACCCCCGCCCGGGCTGGCCACCCACGCGCGTTGCCAGGGACATCAGCATTTGATCCA
>CAKZNR010000117.1 GCA_937129725.1 uncultured Cellvibrionales bacterium
CGATGTGACCCAGGCCATGGCCAAGGGCGCGCGTCAGCGCGGTGTCGATATTGTCCGCAAGATGCAGGCCGATGCCTTCCATTGGACCGGCACCCATTGGGAAGTCACCTGCACCAAAATGGTGGAACAGGGCGGCAATCTGGTGCCCTCGGACGAGCAGGTGGTCATCACTGCCGAGCACGTCGTCACCGCCTCTGGCAACCACGCGCAGCGCACCGCCAAGATGCTGGGCATCAAGTTCCCGGCGATCCCGGTCGAGCACCAGTTCATCGTCACCGAGCCGGACCCCAAGCTGGTGGAGTGGCGCAAGGCCGGCAATCCCGAGCACCCCGTCCTGCGCGACGTGGATGCGCGTTGGTATGTGCGCGAGGAGCGCGGCGGCTGGATCCTTGGTATCTATGAGCATGGCGCACCTGCGCGCTTGCGTGGCCGACTTCTTGCGAGCCTTTTTCGAGGGCGATTTTCCGGTTCGGTTTCGTCCGTCCTATTTCCCCTTCACCGAACCCAGCGCCGAAATTGACATGCAGTGCACTCATTGCCAGGGCGAGGGTTGCCGCATATGTAAGCAGACCGGCTGGCTGGAAATTGGTGGGTGCGGCATGGTGCATCCTAACGTGCTCACAGCCGCTGGGGTGGACGCCGAAAAATACACCGGCTATGCCTTTGGCATGGGGGTAGAGCGAATGGCCATGCTGCGCTATGGAGTGAACGATTTGCGCCTGTTTTTTGAGAACGATTTACCCTTCCTGCGGCAGTTTTAGGTAGGGGGCAGCAGATGAAAATAAGCGAAAACTGGTTGCGAGAGTGGGTTAACCCGCCAATTGATACCGATGAATTGGTAAGTCAGCTCACCATGGCAGGGCTGGAAGTCGACTCGGTTGAGCCGGCTGGACAGTCGATTGCAGGCGTGGTGGTTGCAGAAATAGTCGAGGTAGCCGCGCACCCCGATGCCGACAAGCTGCGTGTATGCCAGGTGAACCTGGGCAGCGAGCAGGTGCAGATTGTTTGCGGTGCGCCAAACGCGGTAGTTGGCCTCAAAGCGCCCTGTGCCACGGTAGGTTCGGTACTGCCCGGCGATATGAGAATTAAAAAAGCCAAGCTGCGCGGTGTCGAGTCGAGCGGCATGCTGTGCGGCGCCGACGAGTTGGGTTTTGATTTGCCCGGTGACGGCCTTTGGGAGCTTCCCGCCAGTGCTCCGGTGGGTGAGTCGCTGGCCGACTGGCTGCAACTGGACGACCAGGTAATCGAGGTTGACCTCACGCCTAACCGGGCTGATTGCCTATCGGTGCGAGGTGTCGCCCGGGAAACGGCCCTGTTGAACAATCAGGCTGCGCAAAGCCCGGCGATTAAACCGGTGGAAGCGACGATCGATCACCCGGTTCCGATCGAACTGTTGGCGCCCCAGGCGTGCCCGCTATATATCGGTCGCGTCATCCGTGGGGTAGACCTGTCCGCCGAGTCGCCCCTGTGGATGCAGGAGCGCTTGCGACGGGCAGGCATGCGCAGTATTGATGCCGTTGTCGATGTTACCAACTATGTGATGTTGGAACTGGGACAGCCGCTACATGCATTCGATTTAGCCCAGATAGATGGCGGAATCCGGGTTCGTGAGGCGGAACAGGGTGAGAAACTGACTCTGTTGGACGGCAAGGAATTGATACTGGATGACGATTGTCTGGTTATCGCCGACCATGCAAAACCCCTGGCCCTGGCGGGCATTATGGGCGGTGAGCACTCGGGTATTAGCGCAAACACCCGCGACATCATGCTGGAATCGGCCTTTTTTGCGCCTTCCGCCATCACAGGGCGAGCGCGTCGCTTTGGGCTGCATACCGAGTCGTCGCACCGTTTTGAACGGGGTGTAGATCCCCAGCTTGCGAAGCAGGCCCTTGAACGGGCGACCCGCCTGTTTCTGGATATTTGCGGCGGTCAGGCCGGCCCGGCGTGTCAAGCCATTGAAGAAGGCGCTTTACCGATAGCAATTCATATTCATATGCGACGCAAACGCTGTCTTGGCCTGATTGGCATGGAAATCAGCGATGAGCGTATAGGGCAGGTTCTTGAAGGCATTGGCTGCGAGGTGACAGCACAGGATGATGGCTGGACGGCCGTGCCACCCAGCTGGCGCTTTGACCTTGCCCTGGAAGTCGACCTGATTGAAGAGGTTGCGCGGGTGGTGGGATACGAGAATATTCCCGAGATACGACAGCAAGCCGCGGTGGTACCTGGGTTGGCACCAGAAAATCGAAGCGGTAGCCGAGAGCTTGCCGACCATCTGGTGTCGCGTGGTTTCCGCGAAGCTGTTACCTATAGCTTTGTGGCACCGGAATTGGCCGGGCTGGTTGCCAGTGAGAAAGAACAGGTTCAGGTAACTAACCCCATATCGGCCGACCTGTCTGTGATGCGGCCATCGCTGCTGCCGGGTTTGTTGGCTGCAGCCAGGCGCAATCTCGATCGCCAGGAAGCACGGGTGATGCTGTTTGAAACGGGTTCGCGTTTCAGCGGTGGGGACGGTTTTGGTCAAAGAGCGGAATTGGCGCTGGTGATGTGTGGTAACCGGCAGCCAGAATCCTGGGCAAATTCTACCAATGCTGTCGACTACTTTGCCGTGCGCGCCGAGTTGGAACTGTTAATGGCAGCCGCCGGGCTGGATTACCAGCTAGTGGCAGACGCACAGAGTGACCTGTATCACCCGGGCCAGTCGGCACGCCTGTTAGTGGACGGCAAGCAGGTGGGCAGGCTTGGAGTGCTACACCCGGCTGCAGCCACCAGCCTGGATATAGAAAGCGCTGTTGCCTGCCTCGAGGTCAACCTGAAACTGCTTGAGCAGCGCGGTATTCCGGCATTTGAGCCCCTCAGTAAATACCCTGCAGTACGCCGCGATATCGCCCTGTTGGTTGACCGTGATTTGAGCGGTGCCGAGCTTCTCGAAAGTATTCATGAAGCCGGTTCTGATGCACTTAAACAGGTCAGAATCTTCGATATATATACCGGCCAGGGTATTGATTCCAATAAAAAAAGTGTCGCGCTGGGCTTGACCTTTAGAGCAACTTCCCGCACTCTGAAAGACGAAGAGATTGGGGCAGAAGTGGCCACTATTGTCGAGCAGCTTAGCCAGCGGCACGGTGCCATACAAAGGTAAGACTATGTCAAACGCTTTGACCAAAGCCGGGATTGCCGAGATGCTTTTCGAAGATCTCGGCCTAAACAAACGCGAAGCAAAAGAAATTGTCGAAAGCTTCTTTGAGGAGATTCGTCAATCGCTTGAAAACAACGAATCAGTAAAACTGTCCGGCTTCGGAAACTTCGAACTTCGCGACAAGACACCTCGACCCGGACGCAATCCAAAAACCGGTGAAGAAATTCCTATTTCGGCTAGGCGGGTCGTGACGTTCCGCCCCGGCCAGAAATTGCGCGCAAGAGTAGAGGAAGATGCTGGAAGCCAGTCAGAATAACCAGTTGCCGGAGATTCCCGGCAAGCGCTACTTTACCATTGGCGAAGTTAGCACCCTGTGCGATGTGAAGCCGCACGTGTTGCGTTATTGGGAGCAGGAATTTCCCAACCTTAGCCCTATTAAGCGTCGCGGCAATCGCCGCTATTATCAACGCCAGGACGTTATTCTTATCCGCCAAATTCGAGCCCTGCTTTACGAGCAAGGCTATACCATTGGCGGCGCCCGCCATCGATTGACTCAGGGCGATGAAGACGGTGTTGACCGCAAATATCGCGAACTTCTGGGCGATATGATTGGCGAACTCGAGGCGCTTCGCGACAGTCTCAAATGAATGCGGTGTGAACCCTTTAAAAGCCTTTGGTAGCGGTTTTGAAAAGTGTGCCTCTCGTGTATTATGCCGCCCTCGCAAGATCAGACCGGAGCGTAGCGCAGTCTGGTAGCGCACCACACTGGGGGTGTGGTGGTCGTCGGTTCAAATCCGGCCGCTCCGACCATTTCCATTAAAAAAGCCCGCCTTTGGCGGGCTTTTTTAATGGAACAGGGCGGAGCTGATTGGGGTCCGACGAAGTCGGTTCACAAAATTGCCTGAAAGTGCCAAGGCAGGCTAAAAAATAGGTAAAGCTTTACTTAGAGCGGTTGAGCAATTGCCAAGCGCTGGCTAATATCCATGACACAAACTAATCTACAAAAATACTTCGGGGGAACCATGACAAAAAATATTCTGAAACTTTCATTGATGGCGGCTGCTTTTTCATTACCAGGCACGGCGTTGGCTGAGATTACCGATGGCAAGTGTGCGCCAAACTTCAGCGGTAATGTGCCCAATAAGTTCGCCACCGTAGACACCGACGGCAATGGTGAAGTCAGCAAAGAAGAACTGGGCGAATATGTGGCCGGTGGGCAGCTGGACACTTTGTTCGGGCGTTGGGATGCCGACGGCAGTGGCGCCATGAGCGAAGAAGAGTTTTGCTATCGATAGGTGGCAAAAGTCAGCCAAATGAAAAAGGGGCCGTCGGCCCCTTTTTTTATATTTAGTCCCGGTCGGTCAGCCCTAACAGCTTAAGCCACTCCAGAATGCGGTTTTCGGTGAGTTCCGGCTGAGTTTCTTCATCGAGAGCCAGCCCAACAAAGTATCTATCACCCTCGCAAAGGGCCTGAGACTCGTTGAACTGATACCCCTGGATAGGCCAGTGGCCCTGAAGCTTCGCTCCGCAAGCAATCAACTGGTGATACAGGTAGCCCATGGCGTCCTGAAACCAGTCGGGATAACCGCCCTGGTCACCCAGTCCAAATATGGCGCATTCGCGCCCGCCAAGATTCAGCTCTGTTAGTTCGTCCCAGCAATCATCCCAGTCTTCCTGCAATTCGCCGTAATCCCAGGTGGGAATACCGAAAATCAGGCTGTCGTAACTGAGGCAGGCCTGGATGGAGGTCGTCGACAGGTCATGCAAATGGCAGTTTTCCTTGCCCAAGAGCTGTTGAATCTGCTCGGCCACCATCTGGGTGTAGCAAGTTGTGGAGCCATAAAACAGGCCGATGGGCAGTTTCATAGGCCGCCCTCAAAGTCCAGTTGTCGCCAGGCTTCAAACAGGGTTAAGGCAACGGCGTTGGACAGGTTAAGGCTGCGGCTGTTCGGTGCCATGGGTATACGCAAGCGATGATCTGCGGGGAACCAGTTCAGCAAGTCTTGCGGCAAGCCACGTGTTTCAGGCCCAAACACCAGATGATCCCCGGCGCGGAACGCTGCGCCGGCGTAGGGTAGCGTTCCGCGTGTGCTGATCGCATAGCGAGTGGCTTCTCCCGTTGCCTCAAGATACTGTTGCCAGCCAGGGTAGCGACTTACCCTCTGCCAGTCGATGTAGTCGAGTCCGGCCCGCGAAACCCGCTTGTCGTCCAGCTCAAACCCGAGCGGCTCAATCAGGTGCAGCTCACTGCCGCTGTTGTGAATGAGGCGCAGAACATTCCCGGTATTGGGCGGTATTTCTGGCTGGTACAGCACGATATGAATCACCTGATAACGGGCTCAGCGGTCGGTTTCTACCATCAGGTCGTCGGCCAACGCTTCAAGCGCCGTTTCCACCTGATCGATTTGCATATCTGCCGGCAGTGAAATACGGCAATCCAGATGAAAAGTCATGTCCGATGACATGGGCGCCGGTTCAATTTCCGTTTCCATTTCTTCAATGTTTACCTGCAATCTGGACAAGATGGCTGCGACTTCGGCCACAATGCCCGGTCGGTCGGCGCCCACTACTTTCAGCTGGTAGTGTTGTGAATCGCCATCGGCTGCAGCGCCCACTGGTTCAATGAGTAGTTTGGACGCTTGCTTGCGTACATCCTGCATAGCCTGCTCCAGCTGCGGCAGTTGCTCGGTTGGCAGGTTGATTTCGATAATGCCGCCAAACATTCCACCCAGATTTACACTGCGGCTGGCCAGCCAGCTTCCGCCCTGACTGCTCACGGCCTGGCTGAGCTGGTCTACAAGGCCGGGTTTGTCTTTGCCCAGGTAGGATATGACGTAGTTCTGTCGCATGTTGTCCTCTCGACTTGTATGATCGGTGCGCTTGAAAAATTGTCGGAGCAGTGAGAAAGCCCCATGCCCATCATTCTACCTTGGCAGCAAGTTGAACAGGACACCCTGATGCGCCTGCTTGCCGAAGTGGTAAGCCGGGACGGTACAGATTACGGTGGCCATGAGCTCAGCCAGATGGACAAATGCCAACAGGCGTTGGCAAATCTGAAACAGGGCAGGGCGGTGCTCTGTTGGGACGATGACACCGAGACGGCTAGCCTGATGAGCCAGGAGGCCTTCGATAAATTGAGCCCTGCCTCATGAGATCGCTGGCCCTGTTAAACCTGATATTGCGCGTCAGCGGGCTTTTGCTGCTACTCGTGGGACTAATGGGGCTGCGGGAATGGTCGGGTGAGTACCCGGGTTGGTTGTTTCAGTTAACCGGCGATATCGAGGCCGTGCGTGGCATCACCATCGCCTCTTTACTGGTGGGTGCGCTCGATTTGTATCTGCCAAGGCACCTCAACGGAATATACCGGCGCTCGCAGCAGCGCAGCGATGATCGGCAGGACTAGCTGCGATTCATCAGGCTGGCGATTGCCGCGATAGCCTCGGGGTCCTTCTCTTTCAGCTTGTTGGCAATGTGATGCTGGAAGAAGTACTGAAAATCTTCCCGCTCGCCGACCGAAAAGAGGCAGTCGTCTCCAGGCAGAACCGGCGTGGTGGTTACCTTGCTTTCGTCGATTAGCATGGCGCTAATCTCACCACTTTGCAGTAATTGCCAGCTAACCACTTCCGCCAGGGTAATGCTTTCGAAACCATCGCCGGACAGTACCGCATGGGTTCCAATGTTGTCAGGAATTTCCTGCAACACCTCCTCTTCGGATTCGCATTCGAACTGATAGTAGTCGGCGGCGCTATCCAGCTCGATAATCTTGTGTGCCGGCGGCTCGAAAAATACCTCTTCAATACCGGCGTCGTAGTACCCTTGCCACGAACCATGAAAGGGGTCGTCGATTTCTGTGCAGGGCATCAACTGGTTCATCCAGGGCACCAGGCCGTCAACCTCGCCATTCTCGCGCAGTCCCCAGGCCAGAATCTTCAGAGTAAATAGTTTGTTCGGGTGTTGTTCGTTGCTGTAGAGCATGTCGAGACCGTCGATCTCGGGTGCCATGCGAATGAAGCGGCGTTGTTTCTGCTCGGACCAGGTGCGCCCGGAGAAGATGTCGATAACGTTGGAGTGTTCGGATGCCATCGGCGTGTCGGTCATGAAGCCTCCAGAGCGCGTAATGCGGAATGCGACGCTAACACCATATACGGTATAGATGGCGAAACCAAAACACAAGACCTTGTGGTATTGCAGGTTTTATGATGTACTCTTTCGCTTCCCCGAAGCGACTTTTTTCCGGCGGTTTTTCGCCCTGGTAGCGCTGTCCGATAGAATGCTTCCCTGAATATGTTCAGCCTCTGTTGCATAACAAATGATCGCCAACGCCCGGCAGCTTGAGCTGCTATTTGAACAAGTGTTCCTGTCGCACTGGCACACCCGGCTGTTGGGTGGGGCGGCAGAACCCGAGTACTACCCGTCAAAGCAGGGGCTGGCTGAAATACACTATCGAGCCGACTATGTTCGTTCGGCGCTCCACGAAGTAGCCCATTGGTGCATTGCCGGAACAGAGCGCAGAAAACAGCATGATTATGGTTATTGGTATCAGCCGGATGGACGCTCGGCCGATCAGCAGAAGGAGTTTTTTCGCGTGGAGTTAAAACCGCAAGCCCTGGAGTGGGTGTTTTCTCTCGCCGCTGGCGTGCGATTCGAGCCCAGCCTTGACAATCTGGGTGGCAATGCCGGGCTGAATGGCGAAACGACTGTCAGTTTTAGCCGCAAGTTGGCCGAAAGAGTAGATTGGCTGTTGCAAGGCCACCTGAATCAGCGCTCACTGCTCTGGGTGTCTGTGCTACTCGGGCGTGAGGGTGCCACTGAAGCCGAAATTTATGGGCTGCTGCGCCAGCGAAAGAGCGGGGTCACTTGATGAAGTTGTCGATCGACCAAAATATTCCCCTGCCGAAAGAATGGTTGCCGGCCCAGGGTATCGAGATTGAGACCTTCGATGGCCGTCAGCTCACCAGTGCAGGTCTTCAACACACCGATCTGCTGTTCGTGCGTTCGGTTACGCAGGTAAACCGGGAGCTATTGCAAGGCTCAGCTGTGCGCTTTGTGGGGTCTGCCACAGCGGGTTTTGATCACATGATCGGCTCGCAACTGGAAGAGCTTGGCATCGCCTGGAGCTGCGCTCCAGGCTGCAATGCCGACGCTGTTGTGGATTATGTGCTGGCCAGCCTGGCCCGATTGTTCATTGATCCACGAAAACGCCGTGTTGGCATTGTGGGTTGTGGTCAGGTCGGAGGGCGTCTGTACCGTCGATTGCGGCAGCTGGGTGTGGAAGCACTCTGCTACGACCCCTTTCTGCAAAATTCGCAGCAGCCTGGGCTGGTCGAGCTGGATGAGCTGCTTTCGAGCTGCGATCTGGTGAGTCTGCACACGCCGCTTACGAGGGCGGGGGCTCACTCAACCTTTCACATGCTGGACGCCCGTCGGTTGGGCCTGTTGAAACCCGACAGCCTGCTGATTAATGCGGGCCGGGGAGGCGTGATTGATGAGCAGGCCTTGTTGCAGCGGCTGCGCCGTGATCAGGACTTGCGTCTAGTGCTGGATGTTTGGGAGGGGGAGCCGCATATCAGTGCCGAGTTGCAGCAGTACGCCTCTCTGGCAACGCCCCATATTGCCGGCTACAGCAGTCGCGGCAAGTTGCGCGGAAGCTGGATGCTGATACATGAGCTGAATCGTCAACTCGAATTGAATTGGCCCGTGCCGGCGGAATTACCAAAAGTGTTCACCGATATGCAGTTAGCGGCCGGTTTGGACTGGCGTTCGGCGATTCTCGACCTATACGACCCGGCTGAAGACGATATGCGCCTGCGCGATGCCTACGAGGTGGAAAAGGGCGCCGGGTTTGATCGGCTGCGCCGGCAGTATCCACAACGAGCAGAGCTGAGCGAATGCCGGGTTAATGAGCCTGAACTGGAATGTTGGGGATTCAGCCGCGGCTAAATCTCGGCCAACAGGCTATTTTTTCTCTTCGACCTCGGGGTAGGCTTCTTCATCCAGCTGATGAATAGCCTTGCGCACCATCTCTTCGGTTATAGCTATTTCCTCGCCTGACTCGGTGACGATTGCCGCTTCGTGGAAATCTACCTTTTCCTGATCCTGCTTGTCCTTCTGGCGGACTTCTTTACCGCTCATGAGTAACCCCCGTTTCCTCGGCCGCTGGCCATTAGCTTTGCCTGTATTTAGAAAGAAATGACTCCAGCTTGTCAATGGATTCTCGTAGATCTTCCATGCGTGGTAAGAAAACGGTGCGCAGGTGGTCGGGAGTAGGCCAGTTGAAAGCCGTACCCTGTACCAGCAGCAACTGCTTGGCTTTTAGTAAATCCAATACCAGCTTTTCGTCGTTTTGCAGGTTGAAGCGTTTCATGTCCAGCCGCGGGAAGAGGTAAAGCGCGCCTTTGGGTTTAACGCAGTTCACACCGGGAATTGCAGTCAGTAAATCATAGGTGGCATCACGTTGTTCCAGCAGTCGCCCACCTGGCAAGATCAGCTCATTGATACTCTGGTAACCGCCCAGAGCGGTTTGTAT
>CAKZNR010000118.1 GCA_937129725.1 uncultured Cellvibrionales bacterium
CCATCTCAAACTGGTTGGGAATTTCGTGCAGGGCGCCAAAGCCTTTGTTGATGGCAGGCAAACGCAGCTGGCCCGAAAAATACAGGCAGGGAGCATTCATGCCCCAGGCGGTCACCATACCGGCACCGGCGTTAAAGAAACCCGGACCCGGTACCGTGAAGGATACGCCCGGCTTGCCGGTTGATGCGGCGTAGCCAAAGGCCGCGTAGGCAGGCCCCTGCTCATGGCGACCATGAACCATGGTGATGCGGTCCTGACGGTCGTGCAGTGCAGCAAAAATGGGGTCGAGTTGGGCACCCGGCAAACCAAATATGGTATCGATACCATTGGCAATCAGGGTTTCTACGACGGCTTCACCGCCAGTCATTGTTTTCTGAGTCATCTGTTCTAACCTCTTGCTCTTGGCAATTGTTCCGGCGCCTCGATGGACGCCGGTTTATTGTTCTACTGTTTGTTTTGTGTACAGACTAAAGATTGAAAATTCTTTCCGCGTTGTTACCGCGAACCTTGTGCTTAACGCTTTCTGTCAGGTTATTCACCCGCCCCAGCGTGCCTTCCATATGGCCGATGTTGTGCGGGTAATCCGACCCGTACATCACGTTGTCTTCGCCCATCTGGTCAATACACAGTTGAAGCGCTTCCTGGGTGTATACCACCGCATCGTAGTAAACATTGCGTAGGTATTCGCTGGGTTTCTTGCTGATTTTTTCGCGGCAATCGGGAATCATTTCGTGGCAGCGGTCGAGCCGGCCAGCCAGGTAAGGCAGGGTAGCACCGCCGTGCGAAGCGATTACCTTCATGTTCTGGTAGCGCTCGAAAAAGCCGTCCAGCACCATGCGGGCAATGGCCAGAGTGGTATCGAACATAAAGCCGATGGGCGGTACCAAACCATATTCATCAAGGTCCATATCTTCAGAACCTTTGGGTGAGGTGGGGTGAACCAGCACCGGCAAACCCATTTCATCGATCTTGTTCCAGATCGGAACGAACAGCGGGTCGGTCAGGTTAAGCCCGTCAATATTGGCGGCAACATACACACCCACGGCGCTGGAATTGGTCACTGTGCGCTCCAGCTCCTGCAGGGCCAGATCGGGGTACTGCCAGGGCAGCGAGGTAAACCAGCGAATACGGTCGGGATACTTGCTTTGCTGGTACGCCATGTCGTCGTTAACCAGCTGAGCAGCCTTCAGGCTGATTTCTGGCCCACCGAAATAGCAGTTCTGGGCAGTCAGCGAGACAACGGCAATATCCACGCCGGCTTTATCCATATCCCGAATGCGCGCTTCATAATCGGTCATTTCCGGAAACAGGGTGACGTAGGGAGCACCGTAGGCAAAGATTGCCTCCTGACCGCCTTTGTTGTGGCCCATGGTGTACTTGGGGCCGCCTTTTTCCGCAACCAGGTCGAGATACTCCCGGCTAAACATGTGGGTGTGAACATCAATTACCAATGACATCTGTTATTCCTCTGTACCGGGCTCTTTGGCGAGCCGTTGGTGATCTGGTGGGGTTTCTTTGAACCCCTGATTTATGCAATTCAGACACAGGAACACCGGCCTGTGCCGGTGTTCCTATTGCTCGGGTTTTTATTCCCAGGTCATGAAGCAGCAGCTGCTGCCAGTTCCGCCGGGAGTTCGGTAAAGCGTTTGGTAGTCAACTAGCTTGCCGGCAAGACCGGCTTCGGCCAGAGCCGCAGAGCAGGCGATCCAGGATTTAATTTCGGAGTTACCCGCCTGGAAATGACCATTGTGGTAGCTGCGAATGTGATCCCAGTCGTGGTCGATCATGGCGTTGATTATTTTGTGATCGAATTCGGGTTCAACCACAAAATGGCTCATACCACCGGTAGCTATCAGGGCTACCCTCGCATCGCTTTCCCAATTCAGAATTGCCTTTCCAACCGCTTTACCAAAGTCTATACAACGGCCGACACGCGGCTGATTGGGTGGACAGAACGTGTTCAGATCCACCGGCAGGGTAGGCAAATGGTTATTGCGAATGATCTGCTTGTAGATGAAACCATATGCGTGCGGCATACCGCCCAGCTCGGAAACTTCTTCCGGCGGGAAGTGCTGCTCGGTTGAGATGGCAATATCGAATTCGTCTTCAATCAACGAGTCCACAACCTGCAAACCCAGTTCGGGAGCACCTTTAAGTACTATTTCGTCGTCAGGCAAGTGGCCATGATCAGAAATTTCAATGCCCGGTGGCAAACGGGTTTTCTGCTCGTCGGTACGTGGCTTGTTCACAAACTCGTCGCAGGCCATCACGGTGAAAGCCGGACGCAGGTCATTTTTGAAGATTTCGCGCTGGTCGTTGCCGAAAATTACAGCCACGTCGATATTTGCTGCCTTGAAGGTTTCGTGCAACTCGTCGATCGTCTGGTAACATTTCTCAAGAGTGCGCTGGCCTTCCTCAAGATTCACTTCGGCACGAAACCCGTCTGCGGCACGGGCCTTTTCCAGTTCGGCGTACTTCATACGTTCGCCTTTGTAGAAAAACGGAACGCCGTCCTGCATGTCGCGATTGCCGCGAATATGCCAATCTTTGGCCATCGTGTGCAGCTGCGGCGTGTGTGCCGAGCCAATACCCAATACAATTTCAGCCATTGGTAACCCCTCTCCGTTGTTGGCGACTTGGAAGCCCTGTTCTGATAAAACTAGATTTTGTTATCAGGGCAAACTAATTAACATGTTATTTTTTGAGTCTACGCCACAGGGCTCAAACTAACAAAACTCACTGTAAACGCAAGGATTGAAATAACAAATGAAACTACTCAGCTACCAGTCAGAGACCGGCCCGCGCATCGGCGTGGTTGTAGACGAGCACAACTGCGTAGACATTGCCGCCCTTTATAAACGAGTCAAGGGTGAAGATTCAGCAGAACTTACCGATATGCTAACTCTGGTTAAGTCAGGCGATGCCGGCCTGGACAAAGTTCACGCTGTGCGGGACGAAATGGATGCTCACGACCTGATCGATATGGCGTCAATCGAGTTTCTGGCGCCCCTGCCCCTGCCCGAGTCGATTCGCGATTTTGCCAACTACGAGCTGCATTGCCAGCAGGCATTGGCAGCCTCAATGAAAATGCGCGCCTCCAAGGAAGCTGACCCAGACAAGGCCCTGGCCGAATTCAAGGCCAGCGGTCAGTACGTAATTCCACCCTACTGGTACGAAGAGCCGCTGTACTACAAGTGCAACCGCTTCTCTATCAGCGCACACAACCAAACCATTCACTGGCCACACTATTCGAATGTAATGGACTACGAGCTTGAACTGGCAGCCATCATTGGCAAAACCGCCAAAGACGTGAAAGCAGAAGACGCCGCCGACTATATTTTTGGCTACACCATTTACAACGATTTCAGCGCGCGCGATGCACAAAGCCAGGAAATGGCCTTCCGCATGGGCCCGGCCAAGGGCAAGGATTTCGATAACTCCAATGCCTTCGGACCCTGGATTGTGACCCGTGACGAGATGCCCGATCCCTACAACCTGCATATGGAGGTACGGGTGAATGGCGAGGTTCGTGGCTCGTCCAGTTCAGGCGCGTGCCAACACAACTTCGAGCGCTGCATTCAGCGTGTGAGCATGGGCGAAACCCTGCGGCCGGGCGAAATTCTGGCGTTGGGCACCGTGGGTAATGGTGCCGGCTTCGAGTCGCTGCAATTCCTTAACTCGGGCGATGTGGTTGAGTGCGACGTGGAAAATATTGGCGTCTTGCGAAATACCGTTGTGAAAGACTAGTTACCTGGGGAGATAGCTAATGGCGCTGCAAAACCGCTTTATCGAATACTCGGACGGCGACCAGCTGTACGAGGCCTACGTATGCTGGGACGACAGCCGGGCACCCGGCCCCGGCATTCTGGTGCTGCCAACCTGGATGGGGCGCGACAACTTTACTCATGAGAAGGCCGACAAACTGGCCGCTCTGGGAAACGTGGGTGTGGCGGTGGATATTTATGGCAAAGGCCGGGGGCCGGCATCTTTGGATGAGGCGCCGGAATGGATGATGCCGCTGAAACAAGACCGTGCAACCCTGCAGGTGCGACTGCACGCCGCTGTGGATGCGCTGGCGGCGCTGCCCGAAGTAGCGGATGGCCAGATTGCCGCCATGGGTTTCTGCTTTGGCGGGTTGTGTGCGCTGGATCTCGCGCGCACCCGGCCCGGCCTGAAAGCTGCGGCTTCTTTTCACGGGTTGCTGGGCCGGCCTGAAAACCTGCCGATGGCCGAAATCAAGGCCAAGGTGTTAATCATGCATGGCTGGGACGATCCCATGGCTCAAGCAGAAGCCGTGCTGGCCGTGGCAAAGGAGCTCACCGAAGCCGGCGCCGACTGGCAGATTCATGCCTATGGCCACACAGTGCACGCCTTTACCAACCCCAAAGCTGCCACCGAAGCCACCCACTACAAAGAAAGCGCCGACCGGCGCAGTTGGCAGGCTCTGGAAAACTTCCTGGCTGAAACCTTCGATTCCTGAATCCTGACGGCTTGCAGTGTCTGACCCCGCCAGGGGTCAGATGCTTAATCCTTAAAACCTTCTCCGGCTGGCGCAGTGTCTGACCCCGCCAGGGGTCAGATGCTAGTGGCCTAGTCCCTCCAGCACGCTTTGGCAATCTGCCTCAACTTCATTGAGCATGGCGCTGACACGCCCGCCAGGGGCATCAAAGCCCGCCTCTTTTCTCCAGCTTGTGGAGCCACAAAAAGACAAAAAAAAAGCCCGCCTTACGGCGGGCCAAGCGAGATTCCAAGGGGGAACCTTAGAAATTATAGGTAAAGTCCAAGCCAAGCATGCGCGGTGCGCCAACGTTCACCAGGGTGATCGCGGGCGGTGCATTGCCAGCCGGGTCAAGAACGGTTGTACCGTTATAGGCAGGGTGATCGTCTTCTTTAAAGTCGAACTGGCTATTAGCTGTACCACCAGCCCAGGCCGCACCGCCGGTGATGTGTTCCTCGTCCATGCAGTTGCGGCAGAAGAGCGACGCTTCCCAGTTGCCGTCGGGCGATACGTAAGCCAGGCGAGCGGTAACCAGGTCGTATGCAGGAATTGTCAGGGTAGTGGAATCCTGTCCCGAAGATTCCTGCTCACTCTTGTAGGCATAGTTCACCGAAGACACAATGCTTGCGCCCGAGTCCAGGCTCATATTGTGACGCAGACCCAGGGTCAGGGAATCGTCCGGCGCACGGCTGAAGGGTGAGTCTTCCTCAACACCAGCAGACGCGTTTTGAATATCATCCCACTCGGCGTTCAGCTTGCCGTAACCAAGGTTCATGCGCAGGCTGTCGGTCAGCAAGGCTATGGCCTCCACTTCGATACCTGATATTTTTGCAGCGCCCACGTTGGTGGTACAGCGACGCGCACAGATGGGTGAGGTAGTTACCGTCAGCTGCTTGTCGGTGTAGTCCATAGTGAAGGCGGTCAGGTTGGCGCGAATGCGTCCATCTTCAGACTGCAAGCGGGTACCAAACTCGTAGTTCCACACTTCTTCCGGCTGGAAGGGAGTATTAATATCAGCCACCGAGTCGTTAGTGCCGCCGGCTTTGAAGCCCTGCGACGCGGCCAGATAGAACATGGCGTTGTCGCGCGCCTGCCACTCGAGTGCAACACGAGGTGTCGTTGAGGTGAAGGTATCCCCACCGGTGAACGACGCTTGCGCACAAGGGTTAGCCAAGGTACAGGTTGGGTCGGCAGGCGCAAAGTCGGTTACGCGAATAACGTTCGGGCCACCGCGAGGGTCGAAGTC
>CAKZNR010000119.1 GCA_937129725.1 uncultured Cellvibrionales bacterium
TAGCTGGCCCAGCCCCGATTGCGCCATGTCCACATGGGCCTTGGTGGGTGGGTTAAAGGCGCCACGTATTACCAGCGAAGGGTGCTTGTATAGCTCTTCGCCCGGCACCACCGAAGTGCCGTCGGGCAAATACATCACCACGCGTGTCAGCCAGGCGCGAATCAGGTGCAGGTTCATCAGGCGGTTGTCGATGTGCTGGAAACCCGGGCCGGCAAAGTGAATCAGATCGATTTCGATGCGGTCCTCGCCGAGCCCGTCTTTCAGGCCATCGATCAGCTTTTTGGGTTCATCGTCGTGGGTAAAGGCGCCGTGAATCAGGTTCACGCCCAGAATGCCCAGGGCCTCGCTTTGCAGGTGGTTCTCGTTGTCCAGCATGCGCACGTGCATGATGATTTCGCAGGGCGTTTCATTGGGGCGTAGCTGGACGCGCACACCAATCCAGCCGTGACACTCGTGTGATGTCTTGTAGCCCTTGGCAGCAACGGTAGCGGCATAGGAGAAGAAGGTAGAGTCTTTTGGCCGGGTGCTCTGCAGGCGCTCCAGCACCAGGTCGAACTCGCGGCTGAGCATTTGCTCGAGACGCTCGCGGCTGACATAGCGGCCCACCTGGCCGTAAATTTCGTCGCTGACGCGCATGTCGTAGGCCGACATGGTTTTGGCCACGGTGCCCGCGGCCGCTCCCGCCTTGAAGAATTGCCGCGCCACTTCCTGGCCGGCGCCAATTTCCACAATGGTGCCGTAGCGGCGGGGATCCAGGTTGATCTCCAGCGCTTTTTGTTCGGTGGACAGGCTTTTGTCGTGCGTCTTCATGTGGCTACCACCTTATGCCGGGTTACTGCTTCTCGGAAAGGTATTTCCAGGTATCCAATACCGAGTCGGGTGTTAAGGATACGCTGCTGATGCCCTGTTTCATCAACCAATCGGCTAAATCCGGGTGATCGGAAGGGCCCTGACCACAAATGCCCACGTATTTATTGGCCCTGGTACAGGCCTGGATGGCCATGGACAGCATGGCTTTCACGGCGTCGTTGCGCTCGTCAAACAGGTGGGCGATGAGGCCGGAATCACGGTCAAGACCCAGGGTGAGCTGGGTCATATCGTTTGAACCAATGGAAAATCCATCAAAATATACGAGGAATTGATCGGCCAGCACGGCGTTGGATGGAAGCTCGCACATCATAACCACTTTCAGGTCGTTTTCACCGCGTTTCAATCCGTTGTCTGCGAGCAGTTCCATAACCTTTTCGGCTTCGCCCAGGGTGCGAACAAAGGGAATCATCAGCTGTACGTTAGTAAGCCCTAACTCGTCTCTAACTCTTTTCATTGCTTTGCATTCAAGCTCAAAGCAGGGGCGAAAGTCGTCGGAAATATAGCGCGATGCGCCGCGGAATCCGATCATGGGGTTTTCTTCTTCCGGCTCGTATTGGCGGCCGCCCAGCAGGTTGGCGTATTCGTTCGACTTGAAGTCGGACATGCGCACGATAACCTTGTTGGGGTAGAAGGCTGCGGCAATGGTTGCCACGCCCTCAACAATTTTTTCAACGTAAAAATCGACCGGAGAGGAGTAGCCGGAAGTTATCTCGTCGATACTGCGTTTCACCTCGTCGCTTTGGCCGGCGTAATCCATCAGCGCTTTGGGGTGAATGCCAATCATGCGGTTGATGATGAATTCCAAACGAGCCAGGCCCACACCGTGGTTGGGGTATTGGGCAAAATCCAGTGCGCGGTCGGGGTTGGCCACGTTCATCATGATGTCCAGTGGCAGTTTGGCCTGATCGCCCAGGTCGTTGGTCAGCAAGTCGAATTCCAGCTCGCCTTCGTAAATGAAACCGGTGTCGCCCTCGGCGCAGCTAACGGTAACCTTGGCACCATCCTTCAGTTTATCGGTGGCGTCGTCACAGCCAACCACCGCGGGAATGCCCAGTTCGCGGGCGATAATGGCGGCGTGACAGGTTCGGCCGCCGCGGTTGGTAACAATGGCGGCACAGCGTTTCATCACCGGCTCCCAATCGGGGTCGGTCATGTCGGTTACCAGCACCGAGCCGGGCACTACCCGGTCCATTTCGTCCAGGTCGCGCACGTTAACCACGGTTCCGGCGCCAATTTTCTGGCCAATCGCCCGACCCTCGCACAGCACGTCGGACTGTTCCTTCAGGTTGTACTGCTCAATTTGTTTGCCTTCGCTGCGGCTGGCAACGGTTTCCGGGCGGGCTTGCAGGATGTAAATTTTCTGGTCGTCGCCGTCCTTGCCCCACTCGATATCCATCGGCCGGCCGTAGTGTTGCTCGATAATTTGCGCCTGTTTGGCCAGTTCCAGCACGTCTTCATCGGTCAGGCAGAATTTTGCGCAGTCTGCCGGGTCGACGTCGACAATCTCGACCAGTTCGCTGCTGTCGGCTGGTGCGTACACCATTTTTTTGCGCTTGGCGCCCAGGGTGCGGCGAATCACCGAGGGGTAACCCTGCTCAAGGGTGGGCTTGTGCACGTAAAACTCGTCCGGGTTAACTGCACCCTGAACTACCATTTCGCCCAACCCGTAGCTAGCGGTAATGAATAC
>CAKZNR010000120.1 GCA_937129725.1 uncultured Cellvibrionales bacterium
AACTGTTTCACATCGTAGCGGGTACCGATTTTACCGATCATGAACTCCATCACCGTACTGCAGTCTTCTGCCGTCAGCCCAATAGGGCGGCAGATTCGCATGTGGTAGGCGCTGTAGTGACTGAGCGGGGTTACCACGGTACCGCGATCAATTTCCGACTCCACCAGCAAAGGCTCATCCGGGTCGCCATCCCAGTACTCGCCAACCTTTTGTGCCAGCTGTTTGTCCTTGATTGAGTTCAGGCTGCCAATGCAAAGAGCGGCATGGCTCCAGGAGCTGCGCGAGATCACCTTGATGATATAGCCCACCCGGGATCGGCCTTCTACCAGCAACACATCACCGGCGCGTATCGAACTACGCATGCATTCAAGGTCGTTGGGAGAAAGCGAGGCCGCCTCGTCTTTCTTGATCAAAAAACCAACGAGCAGGTTCCAGACTTTTTCCCTAACCGGATTTATCAACGCCCCACCCTCTTGTGAAACTCAAGCCTGCCGGAGTTTGACCCGCATAGCCTATTTTTTTGGCCGCACGTACAACACCAGCGAGTGATCGGTAAGCTCGTAACCATGCTCGGCTGCAATGCGATCCTGCAATTGCTCGATTTCTTCACTGTGAAATTCAATCACCCGACCGGTTTCCGTGCACACCATATGATCATGGTGGCTGCCGCTGTCTATCTCGTAAACGGCTTTGCCGCCCTCAAAGTTGTGTCGCAAGACAAGGCCCGCACTCTCGAACTGGGTTAGCACCCGGTACACGGTTGCCAGACCTGTTTGCTCGCCCTCCTCGAGGAGGCGCTGGTAGATTTCTTCGGCAGACAAATGACCCTCGTCCGCGGTTTCCAGCAGCTCGAGAATTTTCAGGCGGGGCATGGTGACCTTCAGCCCGGCTTTTTGCAGTTCCTTGTTCTGATCTGGCATCTAAGGTTCAACTGGTAGGCATTGATGGGCTATTATCCGGCCTCACACATTTAATGGAAACACCCTATGCGAATCGCCAGCCCGGTCCGGCGTATTTCTTTCGCTCTATTGCTGCTGGGCATGACAGCCTGCACCAGCGCGCCCAACCTGTTTGTTTTTCCTGGCGTGCACCGAATAGCCATTGCCCAGGGGAACTATGTGGATGAGGAGCAGCTGGAAGAGCTGCGGCTTGGCATGACACGCACCCAGGTGCAGTTCGTCTTGGGCACCCCGCTTGTAATGGACAGTTTCGACCTGGACCGGTGGGACTATACCTACCTGTACTACTTCCCCACCGGAGAAGTCACCGAACGATCCGTGACCCTGTTTTTTGAAGACAACTCACTGGTAAGGGCTGAAGGCGACTACAGCCTTCCCGGGGAAGAAGCGGCCTCGCCTGAGGCCTGAAGCAATTTCGAACGGCCTGACTACTGGCTTTTATCGTCCCGCGCGGCAGCTTTCTCAGCCGCGCGTTTCTGCTTGGCTTCCTCTGCACGGCGGCGCCTGACCTCTTTCGGGTCGGCAATCAGCCCGCGATATATTTCGATGCGATCGCCCTCACGCACCTGGTACTCCTCTGCCGGTGCCAGCCCGCGGCCACCCAACTCATTGCCAAATATGCCCAGCGAAGCCTGGGTTACGTCCAGATCCGGGAAATAGCTGACGATATTTGAAAGCTGCACGGCGTCTCGCGCCGTTGTGCCTACCGGCACCTGCAGCTCGACAATTTTCTGCCGCTCGGGCAGCGCATATGCGACTTCGATACTGACTGTTTCAGCCATTGTGTTTAACCGTAAAGTTGATGGGCGCGTTGGCAAATTGCATCCACCAGACGGTTGGCGGTTTCCGCCACCATACTGGCAATCAGCTTCTGCATCAGCTGCCGCTTCATTTCAAATTCGAGCACAAAACTCACCCTGCAGGAATCCTCCGCCAGTGACTCAAATGTCCAGCGCCCCTGCAAGAAGCTGAAAGGACCGCGCTCAAGTTCGAGGTCGATTGATTCGCCGGGGCGATTGATATTTCGCGTGGTAAAGCGCTGCTCAAGGCCGGCCTTCTCCAACACCAACTCGGCCACCGTAATACCGGCATCACGGCTGATGACCCGGGCGTCTCGGCAGGCGGAAAGAAAAGTCGGATACTGCTCCACATCCTCGACCAGCTGGAACATCTGCATGGCGCTGAATGGCAGCAACGCCTGTCGTTCTACCCGCGTCAAACCGGATCAGGTGAGTAATTCAATCAGGGACAACCAGCGGATGCCGAGGATATCGGCCAGCCCTTCGAGAAACACCCAAAGCACCAGCAGCGGAGAAACCCATCGCAAGCAGTTGTACCAGAGGTAAAACACCCGGTCGCGATCCATGTCCAGTTCCGAGCGCAAAATAGTTTTATTCATTAACCAACCGACAAATAGTGCCATCAGCAGGCCGCCCAGCGGCAGCATGACACTCGACGTCAGGAAGTCGGCCAATTCGAAAAAATTAAAGTTGCCTATCACGGGGCCGCTGAAAAGGTTGAAAGAGAAAACAGTACCCAATCCCAGTAGCCAGGTTAGCAAGCCAAACACCAGGCCACCTTGCAGCCGGGTTCCTTTGCCGGTCTCCACCAGCCAGCTAATAGCCGGCTCAATCAGTGAAATGGAAGAGCTCCAGGCCGCCAGGGTAACCAGCAGGAAAAACAGCATTCCGAACAGCAGCCCCGCAGGTATGTTGCCAAAGGCAATGGGCAGGCTGACAAAGAGCAAACCGGGCCCGGTGGCAGGTTCAATGTCGGCACTAGCAAAAACCAGCGGGAAGATCGCCAACCCAGCCAGCAGAGCAACACCGGTGTCCATGGCCGCAACAGTCAGAACGGTTTTGCCAATGGGCGCATGCTCGGGCATGTAGGCCCCATAGACCATGATGGCACCCATGCCGATGCTGAGGGTAAAGAAGGCATGGCCCATGGCCACCAGAATGCTCTCGCCGGTCAGCGCACTGAAATCGAACGCAAACATGTAGGCAAAGGCGGCCGGAAAATCACCCAGCCGGATACTGAAAATAAGCAGAACAACCAGCAGCACCAAAAGAACTGGCATCAATACGCTGACGGCCCGGCCCAAACCCCGGGTCACACCGGCAATGACCACGGCCATGGTCATCAGCATGAAAAGACTGTGGTAAAACACCAGCATGCCGGGCTTGGCGAGCAGGTTCTCAAACAGTAGGTTGGCACCGGCGCCATCAATACCCTGCAAATTGCCGGAAATAGCTTGGCCAAAATAGTGCAGAGCCCAGCCCGCGATCACACTGTAGTAGGAAAGAATAATGACGCCGGCAATCACACCCAGCCAGCCAATGCCGTGCCAGAATTTTGGTGCACCCACCTCATCAACCAGCTTGTGCATGGTGTGCACCGGACTGGAACGGCCCCATTTGCCCATCACCACTTCCGAAATCATCACCGGAATGCCGATCAGTAAGATACAGGCGAGGTAGACCAGCACAAATGCGCCGCCACCGTTTTCACCCGTGATATAAGGAAATTTCCAAATGTTTCCCAGGCCCACAGCCGAGCCGGTAGCCGCCAGAATAAAGGTCCATCGGCTGGCCCAAACTTCATGAACTCCCTTGTTATTCGCGTTCATCGGTTTCCCCGGCATTAATTAACCCGCGCTACATTCTAGCGGCAATTCAAGACTGCCTGTAGAGATGAAGCGGCTGGCAACCACAGCTTGCCGGTATCAGGCCGGAAAAGGGTTGCGCAGAACAATGGTTTCTATGCGATCGGGCCCCGTTGACACAATATCCACCGGCGCTTCGCAAAGTTCTCCCATACGCTTGATGTATCGCTGCGCTGCGGCCGGTAGATCATCCCAGCTTTGAACACCCCGGGTTGACTGCTGCCATCCGGGTAATTCTTCGTACACCGGGTCCAGGCCAGCAAAGTCATCACAGTCCGACGGCAGCACAGAGGTTTCTGCGCCAGTTCGATTGCGATAGGCCACGCATATCTTTACCCGCTCCATCCCGTCCAACACATCCAGCTTGGTAATGCACAGTCCGGAAATGGAGTTGATATGCACCGCCTGACGCAATGCCACTGCGTCAAACCAACCGGTGCGTCGCGCACGGCCTGTGGTGGTACCAAACTCATGACCCTTTTCTGCCAGGTGTCGGCCGTCGCCGTCGAATAGCTCGGTGGGGAAAGGCCCGCTGCCTACCCGGGTGGTATAGGCCTTGGTGATACCCAGCACATAGTCGAGCGCCAGCGGCCCGTAACCACTGCCGGTAGAAGCACCGCCTGCCGTGGTATTGCTGGAGGTTACAAAGGGATAGGTGCCGTGATCAATGTCCAGCAAGGTTCCCTGGGCGCCTTCGAACAGGATGTTCTCTCCCGCCTTTCGCGCGGCCTGAAGGGTTTCGGCGACATTGGTTTGCAGGGGCAGTAATTCCTCCGCCCAGGACAAAGCCTGATCGAGTGTCTCCTGATAGGAAACTTCCTCAGCCTTGTAAAACTCGCGCAACACAAAATTGTGGTATTGCATAACCTCTTGCAGCCGCTCTGCAAATCGCTCCGGTGCCTGCAAATCACCCACGCGCAGCCCCCGTCGCGCAACCTTGTCTTCGTAGGCCGGCCCAATGCCGCGCCCGGTTGTACCAATTTTGGCGTCGCCACGGGCCTGCTCGCGAGCCAGATCGAGAGCTTTGTGATAGGGCAGAATCAAAGGGCAGTTCGGGCTGATGCGCAGATTTGCGCGCACATTGACGTTCTGCGCTTCCAGCATGGCAATTTCCTGTTGTAGCGCGTCCGGTGCCAGCACCACTCCGTTGCCGATGAGACACTGCACATCTTCGCGCAAAATACCCGAGGGAATCAGGTGAAGGGCTGTCTTCTTGCCGTCAATAACCAGGGTGTGCCCGGCATTGTGCCCACCCTGGAACCGCACCACGCGGGAAACCCGGTCGGTCAGCAGGTCGACGATTTTTCCCTTGCCCTCATCACCCCACTGGGTACCGAGGATAACAACGCTTTTTCCCATGCTCAGATTTTCCGCTTGTTGGTATTGGTCAGGAAGGAATGGCTCGAATCAGCTGCCGGATATCGGCACTGAAACCGGTAGCCGGGCGGGCAACACCAAAGGCAGCGCCCACATCATCGTATCGGCCCCCGTTGGCGATAGACGAACCCATGTCTGGCGCGAAAGCCGCGAAAACCAGCCCGCTGTGATAGTGGGAGCCTCGCAGAGCGCCAAGGTCAATAAAGAGGTTCAGATCGGGCCAATCCAGTTTCAGGGCAGTCACCACCCGGCGAAGCTGGCTGATTACCCCGGCCACCATGGGAAGGTCGGCAAGTACTTTCTCGCCACGTTCCAGTAAGTCTTCACCGCCAGCCAGCAGCGGAAGCGCACGAACCATATCGCTCAGATCGCCCGGGCACGGATTGGCGTCAAGCCACTGGGCCAGGTCGGGCATGCTTTTGGCTTCGAGAATTTCCTGTAGCCGTGCCGTATCACAGCCTGCTTGTGCAAGCGCCGCAATTAGCTGCGTGGTGATACCAACGTGGCTTACCTCCAGGGTCAGATTCTTCACCCCGGCCTGCTGCAGGCAGGCCAACATCAGCGACATAATCTCCAGGTCGGCCGATTCGTCTGCCTCGCCGAACAGCTCGGCACCCACCTGGATCGGTGCGCGCGAACCATCCACGCGGTTGGGCAATGTTTTCAGGGTGGAGCCTGCATAGCAAAGGCGTCGCGCACCCTGCCCACCCAGACTGTGAGCGTCAATGCGTGCAACCTGGGGCGAAATATCACTGCGCAACCCAAGCGTTTTGCCACTGATTTGATCAACCATTTTAAAGGTTTGCAGATCGAGATCTTCACCCAGGCCTGTAAGCAGTGAATCGGAAAATTCGACCAGAGGCGGAATCACAAGCTGGTAGCCAGCCTCGTGCATTTGATCAAGTAATTGGCGACGCAAACCTTCAAGACGCCAGGCCTCGGAAGGAAGCACCTCTTCAACACCGTCGGGCAATATCCAGCGATTTTTACTCATAATTTTTATAACAGGTAAAGGAGCAGCAGCCCGAGCAACATGCTCACCAGGCCAGCCACCCGGATGGCACCGGTTTCGCTTTGAAGCAGGTTGGCCATAAGACGCTTCCACCCACCGGGATTAAGGAAAGGAATAATACCCTCCAGCACCATCAGCAAGGCAAAGGCACGCGCCATTTCAACCAGGAAGTTTTCCAAGCCTGTCCTCAGGGTTTGTCCGCAATAAAACGCAAAAAAGCCGGGGTAGCCCGGCTTTTTTGGATTCTATCACAGGCATCGGGCTTAAACAGCCCAATTGCTGTGAGGCGGATGGATCAGTTGCCGCCCTGTGCGTCTTTCAGGTAGCGGAAAAACTCGCTGTCGGAACCAATCAGCATCAGGTCGCCGCTGTTGGCAAATGTGCTGCGGTATGCCTGCAAGCTGCGCATGAATGAGTAGAACTCGCGATCCTGGTTGTATGCCTCGGCGTAAATTGACGCGGCCTGCGCGTCGCCTTCACCGCGGATAATTTCAGACTGGCGAAAGGCTTCCGCTGCAATCAGTACCCGTTGCCGGTCGGCATCAGCGCGGATCTTCTCGGCTTCCTCCTGGCCTTCGGATCGCGTTTCGCGAGCTTCTTTCTCACGTTCGGCGCGCATCCGGTTGAACACAGCCTCACTGATGTCTTCAGGCAGGTTGATAGTTCGCACCCGGACGTCCAGCACGCGAACACCCAGAACCTCGCTCATGGACTCGTTGAGCTCGTTTGTAAGCAGATTCATCAGCTGATCGCGCTCACCCGACACCACTTCCTGCTGAGTTCGAGTGGAGAACTGGTTGCGCAAACCATCGTTAATACGAGCTGCAAGGCGCTGGCGGGCAACGGTTTCATCACCACCTGTGGTCCGGTAGTACTGGCCCACGTCCTCGACCCTAAACTTGGCGTACGAATCGACTATCAGAACTTTCTGGCCGCTGGTGAAGTAGCGCTCGGGTGGCGAGTCAACAGTCAGCACACGTCCATCGAATTTCCGAACCGCGTCGACGAAAGGAATTTTAAAGTGCAGGCCAGGCGGAATGTCTTCCTGAACCAGCTCACCAAATCGCAACAGTACAGCACGCTCGATCTCGGTTACCCGGTACAGGGCGCCAGAGGCAAGGACCAGCCCCAGAGCCAGCACGATAACGAGGGGAATCAGCTTGTTATTCATCGCAGGGTCCTCGTGGTGCTTGTATTGGTCGAGGTGGGTGTTCCGGTTCGCAACTGGTTCATGGTTTCCTGCACCAGTTGACGAGCCTGCTCAGCCGTCATGCCGGTACCGCCGCCACCGGCAACTCCGCGGGTCAGTTGATCCAACGGCAAGTACATCATGTTGTTACCACCCTCGACGTCCACCAGAACCTTGTTGGCGTTGGACATCACGGTTTCAACCGTATCCAGGTACAGCCTTTCGCGCGTTACTTCCGGCGCTAGCGAATACTCCACCAGCAACTGTTTGAACCGGTCGGCTTCACCCTCTGCCCGGGCAATCAACTCACCCTGGTAGCCATTGGCGTTTTCGATAGCACGTTGAGCCTCACCTCGAGCCTGGGGAAGAATTTGGTTGCGATAGGCCTGGGCTTCGTTGATCAGACGCTCTTTGTCGGCGCTGGCTGCAATCACATCGTCAAACGCCTGTTTAACAGCTTCTGGTGGCCGCGCTTCCTGCATGGTGACATCAATCACATGAATGCCCGTACCGTAATTATCGAGGTAGGTTTGCAATCGAACCTCAACCTCTTCACGCAGCAGTTCACGACCGGCTGAAATAACATTGTTCAGGTCGGCGCTGCCCACTACGTGGCGCACGGCACTGTCGGTGGCCTGCTCGAGCGTGGCATCAGGATCACTGATATTCAGGTAGTAGTCCTTGATGTCGCGAATGTTGTACTGAACTGTCAGGGGCACATCGACGATATTCTCGTCGCGGGTCAACATCAGGTTTTGACCAAGCGCCGGGGAGTACTGGCGCTCCTGGGTCACGTTGTCGACAAAGACTGTATCAATCATGGCCGGTTGCCAGTTAAAACCCGGCATGATGGTGTCGTGGTACTGCCCCAAACGCAGAACCACGCCTCGCTCCTGCTCATCGAGCACATATATGCCCTGCCAGAACCAGAAACCGGCCAGTACCAGCAGGCCAATCAGTAAGGGGGCACCCGAGGAAGGCCGGGGCTTTCCGGAACCACCACCCGAGCCACCACCGGTCAGCTTCTCTTTGAGTTTGCGAAACGCTTCATCCAGATCGGGCGGCTGCTGGTTGCCTCCACCCCAGGGGTCTCTTCCACCCTGATCATTCCAAGCCATCTATTTATCTCCGTTGAGGCAACGCATTCTATCGGCGCACCCTGACTGCTTCTATATCCCTTGTATGGGGGTTAATGATTCTTCACTCAAGTCTTCATGGGCCAATAATCGATGCCAATCTGCCCTTTCGATGTTCAATTCCACCTGACACCGGCCATCTTCCAGATAGCGAGACTGCGTGACAGCGCCCAGATCGTGCAACCTCGCCAACAAGCGGGCTGCATCGGCAGGTAAACAGTACCATGCTTTCACCCGGTCGGCGCCAAGCGAATCTGCGATGGCCCGGGTCAGTAAATCCAGGCCCTCTCCGGTTTTGGCCGACAGGGCAACAGAGGCAGGTTTTCCATCGCTATCGCACAGCAATTCCGGCTGCCGATCCGCCAGCCGATCCAGTTTGTTAAAGAGTCGCAGCCGGAGAATCTGCTCGGCGCCAATTTCTTCCAGAACCGAACTCACCTCCTCGGCATGCGCTCTCCAGTCGGGCGAACTGAGGTCAACCACTTCCAGCAACAGGTCGGCCGAAGCCGCCTCTTCCAGAGTGGCCCGAAACGCCTCTACCAGGCCATGGGGTAGCTGGCTGATAAAACCGACCGTATCGGCCAGAATCACCGGGCCGAAGCCTTCCAGTTCGATGCGCCGCATGGTGGGGTCGAGGGTGGCGAACAGCTGGTCCTGCGCGTAAACCTCGCTGTCGGTAAGCCGGTTGAACAGGGTCGACTTTCCCGCGTTGGTATAGCCCACCAATGAAACCACCGGAATTTCGGCTCGCTTGCGGGAGCGACGCCCCTGCTCACGCTGGCTTCGTACTTTCTCCAGCCGGCGGCGAATCGATTTAATGCGCTCGCGCAGCAGTCGACGGTCGGTTTCCAGCTGGGTTTCACCCGGGCCACGCAGGCCGATACCGCCTTTCTGGCGCTCGAGGTGGGTCCATCCCCGAACAAGACGGGTTGAAAGGTGTTGCAACTGGGCCAACTCAACCTGCAGCTTGCCCTCGTGGGTGCGTGCCCGCTGGGCAAAAATATCCAGAATCAGGCCAGTACGGCCCAGCACACGGCACTGCAACTCGCGCTCGATATTGCGCTCCTGAGCCGGGCTGAGGTCGTGATCAAAAATAATCAGTTCGGCTTGCTCGGCCGCTTTGGCATCCCGAATCTCTTCCAGCTTGCCGGTTCCCACAAACAGGCGCGCATGGGGCTTAGCCCGCCGGCCACCCACCAACGCCACCGGTTCGGCGCCAGCGGCTCGAACCAGTTCGATAAATTCTTCGGTGTCGGGATCGGGGTTTAGCTTGTCCACCTGCATCTGGACAAGCAGCGCCCTCTCGCCGCTATCGGGGCGGTCAAAGAACATATGGCAACTGAACCGGGCGGGGGTTCAAGTGGCTAGTGGTTACCCTCGTCGTAAAGGTCTGCATCGCCTTCCGATTCGCCCGGAGGAGCAACCATGGGCATTTTTACTGCGCGCGCCGGAACGATGGTGGAGATGGCGTGCTTGTATACCATCTGGCTGACGGTATTTTTCAGCAACACCACAAACTGGTCGAAAGATTCAACCTGGCCCTGCAGCTTGATGCCGTTAACCAGATAAATGGCGACGGGAATACGCTCTTTCCGTAAAGCGTTCAGGAAAGGGTCTTGTAAGCTGTGCCCCTTTGACATGTATGACTCCAAAGTTAAGTAAGGGAGACCGCAAGTCGCAGTCTCAAGCCACTCTAGGATAGTGCCCTTTGCAGCCAATGCAAAGCAGTGGTGGTAAAATTACTGTTATTACATGCATCTGGGGCAACCGGGAAGGTTTGCCAGTCATCCCATCCCCGCATCCAGGTAAGCTGCCGTTTGGCCAATTGGCGGCTGGCTGCCTGCCCCCTTTCCAGCAGTTCCTGTCGGGAGAAGCCCTGCTCGAGGTAGTCGCGCACCTGTCGGTAGCCTACCGCGCGCATCGAGGCGTGCTGTTCGGTTAGTTCATACTTTTGCAGCAGCGCCTGCACTTCCTCTATCAAGCCCCTCTCCAGCATGAGCTGGAATCGCTGATCGATTCGCTCGTGCAGCTGCGAGCGCTGGGCAAAGGACAAGCCCATCTGCAGCACGCGCCAATCCTTGCCCAAAGGCCGACTCAGGGGCCCTGGCTGTCGCACAAGTTGCGACATGGGCTGGCCACTGATGCGCCATACCTCCAAGGCGCGGCAGATGCGCTGGGAATGCTCCGGGTGCAGCTGTCTTGCGGTGTCCGGGTCTACTTCTTGCAGCTGTCGATGCATGGCAGGCCAGCCCTGCTGCTCGGCCTCGGATTCGATGGCTTGACGGACCTCGGGGCGGGAGGGCGGCATGTCGGCCAGACCTTCGAGCAAGGCGCGGAAATACATCATGGTGCCACCAACCAGCAGGGGAATTCGGCCGGCCTCATGCGAACTTTGCATTTCCTGCCGCGCCAAATGAACAAAGTCGGCCACCGAGAAACTCTCGTTCGGGTTGCGGATATCAATCAAGCCATGCGGATATTGGGCCAGCTCGTCCGGGCTGGGCTTGGCTGAGCCGATATTCATATCGCGGTAAACCAGTACCGAGTCGACACTGATCAAATTCACCGGAAATTCATCGGCAATGCGCATGGCCAGTTCGGTTTTACCGCTGGCCGTGGGCCCGAAAAGCAGGATACAGGCCGGTTGGGTCACTTCGCTCACAAGCTAACGGCCGCGCAGAAACAGCCGATCCAGCTCGACCAGCGACAGCTGGGTCCAGGTTGGTCGGCCATGGTTGCACTGGCCGCTGCGCTCGGTCACTTCCATATCGCGCAGCAGCGCATTCATCTCCTCGATACCCAGCCGACGGTTGGCGCGCACCGACCCATGGCAGGCCATGTTGCCAAGTATCTCGTCAATGCGATTTTCCAGTCGCGAGCTGTCGCCTATTTCTCGCAAGTCCGCAAGCAAATCCCGAACCAGGGGCTCTACCTCAGCCTGCTTCAGAAGCACCGGGCTTCGCCGCACCAGCAGACCCTCCGGACCGGAACGCTGCAGCCCCAGGCCCAGCCGTTCGAAAAAATCAGCCCGCGACTCGGCCAGGTCTGCTTCGGCTTCGCTAACCGCCATTGACTGAGGCACCAGCAATGGCTGTGAAGCGAGGCCTTCCCTGTTCCAGGCCTGCTTCATGCGCTCGTAGGTAATGCGCTCATGGGCCGCGTGCATATCAACCAACACCAGCCCATCGGCATTTTCTGCCAGTATGTAAACTCCCTTTAGCTGAGCGATGGCGAAACCCAGCGGCGGAATATCCGCCGCTTCGTCACGAACCTGGCTGATACCGGGAGACGCGGTAGCGGTTTCTTGCCCTGCTTCAAACATTGGCGCGGAGCTAAACATTGCCCTCCCTGGAGCCGGACTGGATAGTTCCAGGCCCGACTGACGCATGCTTCCCCCAGCTTCACCCTGACCCGGAGCAACTGCTTCCATGCGTGCAGAAGCGGGGGCGCTGCCGGCGCTGGTTTGCGCCATCAGACGATGCAGCGAACCGTAAATAAATCCGTGCACCGCACGGGAGTCGCGAAACCGAACCTCGTGCTTGGTGGGATGAACATTTACATCCACCATGCGAGGATCCATCTCCAGCCACAGCACAAAGGCCGGATGCCGGCCGTGGTAGAGCACGTCCTGGTAGGCCTGGCGAACCGCATGGGCCACAAGCTTGTCGCGTATAACGCGGCCGTTAACAAAAAAGTGCTGCAAATCGGCCTGGCTTCTGGAGAAGGTGGGCAGGCCAACCCAGCCCCAAAGGCGCAAGCCTTCGGTTTGTTCGTCAATCGGCAATGCCTGTTCCATAAAGGCCGGGCCACAGATGTTGGCAACGCGCCGCTCGACTGCTGCCATGTCCTCGCCCGGAAGCAGCGCAAGCTGATTTCGGCTGTTGTGGGTGACACGGATCGCCAGCCCGGGATGACCCAGCCCGATGCGCTTGACCACCTCGTCGATGCGTCCCCACTCGGTTTTTTCTGTGCGCAGAAATTTGCGCCTTGCCGGCGTATTGAAAAAAAGATCGGCAACTTCCACGCTGGTTCCGCGCGGATGACTGGCTGCTTCCAGCTTGGGCTGCATACCCATGCCTTCGGTGGTCACCCGGCAACCCGGCTCGCCTTCCACAGAAGAAGTCAGCTTCAGCCGCGACACCGAAGCGATACTGGCAAGGGCTTCACCGCGAAAGCCCAGCGACCCGATGGCTTCGAGATCTTCCAAAGTTTGTACCTTGCTGGTGGCGTGACGTTCCAGCACCAGAGGCATATCCGCAGAGCCAATGCCTGCGCCGTCATCGCGCAGCCGAATCAAGCGGGTTCCGCCCGCTTCGACATCCAGCCAGACCGAGCGGGCGCCGCCGTCTATGGCATTTTCCATCAGTTCCTTGACCACGGATGCGGGGCGTTCAACCACTTCCCCGGCGGCAATCTGGTTCGCCAGCCGGGGCGGGAGACGAATAATGCTCAAGAGGAAGGTATACGAAGATTCTGCCCTACCCGGATGACCGAATTGGACAGGTTGTTGAAACTAACCAGGCTGGAAGTACTGACGCCAAAGCGCAGGGCAATTTCCGACAGGGTATCGCCGGCTTGCACTACATACGCTCGCTCCAATGCACCGCCACGGGCAGCGATCAGAGTGCCGTCCGGCGGGTGATTTTCGAAATACTCGCGGATACCAGAAAAAATTGCCGCCGCCATGTTGCGCTGGAAACTGGTACTGGCAAGCCGCCTGGCTTCCTGCGGATTGGAAATGAAGCCGGTTTCAATCAGCAGCGACGGCATATCGGGAGACTTCAGCACCACAAAGCCGGCCTGCTCTACTCCCTTCTTGTGCATGCGCGTGACCCCGCCCATGCGAGGAATAATAGCCGCGCCAAGGCGCAAACTGGAATCGAGGGTGGCCGTCATGGAAAGATCCAGCAGCACACTGGCCAACACATCATCCTTGTCGCGCAGGCTGAGCTCGCCCACGCCGCCGATCAGGTCGGCCCGGTTCTCTTTCTGGGCGAGGTAGCTGGCGCGCTCACTGGTTGCCCCTCGTTCGGACAGTGCATAGAGAGATGCCCCGTTTACCTGGGGTTGGTCAAACGCATCCGCATGGATGGAAATAAATGCGTCGGCGCGAGCCTGGCGGGCAATTTCGGTACGATCGCGCAGCGCAATATAGTAGTCGCCCTCGCGCACCATCAGGGCACGGTATCCCGGGGTAGCATCAATCAGGGCTTGCATGGTGCGGGCAATATCCATCACCACATTTTTTTCCAGTAGCCCGTCCGGGCCCAATGCACCCGGATCTTCGCCTCCGTGACCGGCATCCAGAGCGATGATGATATCCCTGTTATCGTCGGCCACCTGCTGCAGGGTGCGCACAACCGGCTCTTCACCCTCCAGATCGAGCACCAGGCGGTGCCCGTAGGTGTCGTTGGGCTCCAGTGTAAATGAGCGCGCCCTCACCGGCTCGCGCAAATCAACTACCACCCGAAGTGATCCGTCGTCACGCCGGCCCAATCGAATGCCTTGTGCCAGGGTGCGTTCGAAATCCAGCTGCTCGGGATCGAAGCCGGTACTGGCCTCGGCAATATCTACCACCACCCGGTCGGGGCTTTGCAATTCAAACAGGCTGTGGTCAACCGGGCCAGCGAGATCAAAAACAATGCGGGTATTGAGCGGTGACGGCCAAACACGAACCTGCTCTACCCGGGTATCGGCCAGTGCCGACGAGCAGAACAAAAACATCAGGGGGAGGGAGAGCAGCAACCGGCGCGTAACCGGAAGTGGGGCCAGCAAAGCGCGCACGACCGTTATATTTACTCTCATGCCTCGGCATTCTGCCATTGCAGGCTAATTTGTCTAGCATTTCCAACAACCTGCATGCGAATAAGCAAATCCGCTGGCGGCAGCCAGCCCGCAGCTCGCTCCGGCCATTCGAGCATTCGAATCGCAGCATCGCCCAGATAGTCCCTGCCACCGATGAATTCCAGCTCGTCCGGGTTTTCAAGACGGTAAAGGTCGAAATGGTAAAGCCGAAACTTTGCCAACTCGTAGGGTTCCATCAGGGTGTAGGTGGGGCTGCGCACAGCGCCCCGGTATCCGGCGGCTCGCAGCAAACCGCGAACCAGGGTGGTTTTACCGGCTCCCAAATCACCCTGCAGGTATACCACTGGCAAGTTTTCCTGCAATGGCTCCAGCAAACTGCCCCCAAAATCCAGCGTGGCCTGCTCGTCTGCCAGCTGTATCCAGTGTGGTTCCTGCGCCATGCTTATGACTCCAGTTGCCGCACAAAGGCTGGAAGCTGTTGCACCAAGCGGGACGGCAGGACAGACCAATCGCCACCCTCCGTCAGCAGCTGGTCGGCAGCCGCAGCATGCAACCAGGTGCCGGCCTTAAGTGCCTGCACCCCGGATTCGGGCCGACGCGCCAGCAACCCGCCAACGATACCGCTAAGCACATCGCCCATGCCGGCCCTGGCCATTGACGGCGACCCGGCCCTGCAGATGGCAAGCCCGCCTTCAGGGCTGGCAACTATCGATCCGTTACCCTTTAAAAGAGTGGCACAGCCAAAGCCGGCCACCAGATCTTTCAGCGCACTAAACCGGTCCTGCTGTATCTCGTTGCTCGATTTGCCCAACAAGTCGGCCGCCTCGCCGGGATGCGGTGTCAGCAAGCAGGCCGGGTGCGGCTTTAATTTTGAATGCTTCAGCAGGCGCAGCGCATCTGCATCCAACAGGGTAGGAATTCCCTTCTGTAAGGCAGCGTAGAGCATTTGCTGACTCCAGGCCGATCGCCCCAGGCCCGGACCCACAACCAGGCTGGAAGCATCTTCGAGTATGGGCAGCAACTGCCGATAGTGGGTTACCTGAACGGTCATCACTTCCGGGAAACTGCCCGTTATGCCGGTCGCCACAGCCGACCCACAGACCAGACGAACCTTGCCGACACCCGTCATTAAAGCGGCTTGCGCCGCCAGCATCGCCGCGCCGGCCATACCCTCGGCCCCACCTATCACCAGGCAGGTTCCGCGCCGGCCTTTGTGACTATCGGCAGGCGCAGGTTGCAACCAGGGTGACAGGCTGCACGAACCCAATATTTCCACAGGCTCGCGGCTCAATTGATCCCCGATACCTATGCCCACAGTAATCACCTGTCCTGCGTGAGCCGCCGCACTGCCGGTAAGCAAACCCGCCTTCAGCCCAATAAAGCTGATTGTCATATCGGCGTGCACCGCATCGGGATCGGCACTGCCGCAGGCCGGGTTCACACCGGAGGGCATATCCAGACTAAAACAGGGAGCGGGCAACCGGTTGATCGCCCGGCAAATTCCTGCCTCCCGCTCGCGCAATTCCCCGCTGAAGCCTATGCCCAGCAGCGCATCCACCACCAGCGAACCATCTGGCAAAGCGTCCGGAAGCCGGTCCAGCAATTGGACCCCTGTCTTCAAGGCAAACTGGCGCGCCCTGGTCGCTTCATCGCTGCGGGGCTGCGCGCTGGTTTCAAATAGTTGCACTGCCAGCCCGGCTTCTCGGGCCAGCCCGGCTACCAGATAACCGTCGCCGCCATTGTTGCCCGCACCACAAACTACCAGCAGGTTTTCCAATAATGGCCATCGCTGGCGCAGCGCACGGAAGGCAGCGCGACCGGCGCGCTCCATCAGCAAGGGGGCCGGGTAGTCTCCCGACGCAATTGCGTCGCGCTCAACGCGACGAATCTCGTCCAGTTTCCAGGCTGTTAAGTCTTGATCGGCGGCCATCTGGCAGTTACATCTCGGCGATTCGGTTCAAAGTGCGGCATTATAGGCAAATGCGCAAGGAAACTGACTATTCACCCCTGCTGCAGCAGATCGAGCAATGGTCTGCCGCAGAAGGTTTCGATGCTTTTGCCGTCACAGATCTGGAACTGGATGAGGCCAACCGCCAGCTTGATCGCTGGTTGAACCGTGGTTACCAGGCCGATATGCACTGGATTGATGACCGGCGCGAACTTCGCGCCGATCCCACATTGCTGGTGCCATCGGCAGTGCGGGCCATCTGTTTTCGCATGAATTACCTCCCACCGGACACCCGGCCGTTGCAGGTACTGGAAAATCCATCGCAGGCTTACATTGCGCGCTACGCCTTGGGCCGGGATTATCACAAGACGATTCGCCGCCGACTGGCGCGCGTGGCCGACCGTATCGCTGCCTATGCCGGTGAACAGCTGCATCAGCGCCCCTTTGTCGACAGCGCGCCGGTACTGGAGAAGCCCCTTGCAGCTCGCGCCGGGCTGGGTTGGGTGGGTAAAAACACACTGGTGCTGCAGCGCGAGGTGGGCTCCTGGTTTTTCCTCGGCGAAATTCTAACCAGCCTACCGCTTGCTCTTACCGGCGATCCCCAGGCGGATGAATGCGGCAAGTGCCGGGCATGCATGACCTGCTGCCCTACCCAGGCTTTTCCCGAACCCTACGTGCTGGACGCCCGCCGCTGTATCTCCTGGCTGACCATCGAGAACAGCGGGCCTATCCCTCAATCTCTGCGCAAGCCCATGGGCAACCGGGTTTTCGGCTGTGACGACTGCCAGCTGGTGTGCCCCTGGAACCGGGATGCGGCAACCAGCCCGGAATCAGACTTCAGCCCCCGCCACGGGTTGGAGCAGTCGCAGCTGGTCGAGCTGTTCCAGTGGGACAGGCAAACCTGGGAAGAAAAAACAGCGGGATCACCGATACGACGCACCGGCTACGAAGGCTGGCAGCGCAATCTGGCAGTTGGGCTGGGCAACGGCCCTGCATCCAGCGAAGCCATGGCCAGCCTGAACAACTGGACAGGCGAATCCAGCCTGGTCGCCGAACATATAGAATGGGCTATCGGGCAACTGAGCGGGAGAAGTGACAACAATGAACCAGGATGAAATGGACAGCCTCAGCGGCAAGCTGCTTCTGGCCATTCCCACCATGTCCGACCCCTATTTCAGCCAGACGGCCACCCTGCTCTGCCAGCACCGCATCGAGGGCGCCATGGGCCTGGTGGTAAACCAACCCACCCGGCTGGAGATGCGCGAGGTTTTCGATTCCCTGTCTCTGCAAGCCATCGAACCGGTCGCCCGGCGCGCGGCGCATTATGGCGGCCCGGTGCAACCGGAAACCGGTTTTTTGCTGCACGACAAACCTCTGGGGGGGCTGCAGCCAGAATACGAAATCCAGCCCGGCCTGTTTCTCTCGACATCGCTGGACAGCATGCAATGCCTGTCGCAACTGGATGACGACACGCGGTGGATTTTCTGCCTCGGTTACGCCGGCTGGAATGAAGGTCAGCTGGAACAGGAGCTTGCCGGCGACTCCTGGATTGTTGCCGACACTGACGCCGAGGGATTGTTTGGCGTTGCCCCGGCAAACATCCTGAAACAGGCCGCAGCGCGAAGCGGCATTAACCTGGACAGACTGGGAGCTGCGTCCGGACATGCCTGATTCGCAAACCACCGGCCGATTGCTGTGCTTCGATTTTGGCCTGCGCAGTATTGGCGTTGCCACAGGACAGGCCGCCACCGGAACGGCGTCGCCCCTGGCGGAAGTGGCCGCGCGCGATGGCATTCCGCGCTGGGATCTGGTGGATGCTCACCTGCAGGAATGGCAACCAAAAAAATTACTGGTGGGTCTGCCACTGAACATGGATGGCAGCGAGAGCCAGCTCAGTGCGCTGGCGCGAAAATTTGGGCGACGGCTCGAGGGCCGCTACGGGTTGCCGGTAGACATGGTGGATGAGCGGCTCAGCAGTCGCTCCGCAAAGGAAGAGGCAAAGCAGATGGGGCACAGTGGTGACTACCGCGACCGCCCCATCGATTCGCTGGCGGCCTGCCTGATATTGGAGCAATATCTGAACGAATAAACCGGGTTTTCAGGCTGCGAGAAAGCCCAATCCGCAACCGCCTAGTAAAGCGACCCACCCTTGCTGTCGTTTTCTTCCTGCAGCATCAACCCGTCGGACTCGTCGCCAATGCCCTCGCCGCGGGAGGAGTGAAGCTTGATCATCAGACGCAAATCGTTGGCGCTGTCGGCGTGTTTAAGCGCATCCTCGTAGGAAATCAGGCCTTCATTGAACAGTTCATAAAGCGCCTGGTCGAAGGTTTGCATGCCCAGTTCGCGAGACTTGGACATAATTTCCTTGATCTCGTGCACCTCGCCCTTCTTGATCAGATCACCAATCAGTGGCGAATTGATCAGGATTTCAATTGCCGCGCGACGGCCGCCATCCACGGTGGGAATCAACTGCTGCGCAACTCCCATGCTCGTTGCGGTAGCCAATCAAAGAAGCAAGGGAGGTCGATTTACCGGTACCGGTACCGCCAACAAAAATAATGATGCCGCGCTTGGCCATGCACAGCTCTTTTAACACTTCCGGCAGAAAAAGGCGTTCCGGCGTGGGAATATCGCTGGGAATCAGGCGCAACACCATGGCAACCGAGCCGCGCTGAAAAAACGCATTCACCCGGAAACGGCCGCCATTTTTGGAGGTTATCGCATAGTTCAGCTCTTTCACCCGGAGAAATTCTTCTCTTTGCCACTCTTCCATGCTGGCCAGAGCCATCTCGCGGGTTTGCGATACGGTCAAATTGTTTTTGCCCACGTTATGAATTTTGCCGCTTACCTTGATGCCAGGCGGGCGCCCTTCAGAAACAAAAAGGTCGGAGCCGCTCTTGTCGAGCATCAGTTGCAACAGGGGTTCGATTTCCATGGGAAGGTTTTTGCTTAGAAGTTGTCCGGCATCTTGGCTTTATCTTTGGCCTGCTCTCGCGTGATGACCTTCTTGTTCACAAGATCTGTCAGGCACTGATCAAGGGTTTGCATACCCATATTCTGGCCGGTTTGAATGGCCGAGTACATCTGCGCAATCTTGTCTTCGCGAATCAGGTTTCGAATGGCGGGGGTGCCGATCATGATTTCATGCGCAGCCACCCGGCCGCCACCTACTTTTTTCAGCAGTGACTGGGACACGACCGCCTTCAGGGATTCCGAGAGCATGGTGCGAACCATGCCTTTTTCTGCCGCCGGGAATACATCCACAATCCGGTCGACGGTTTTAGAGGCCGAGTTGGTGTGCAGCGTTCCGAACACCAGATGCCCAGTTTCCGCCGCGGTCAGCGCCAGTCGAATGGTTTCCAGGTCGCGCATTTCGCCCACCAGAATAATATCCGGGTCTTCCCGCAACGCCGATCGCAGCGCCGCATCAAAACCGTGGGTATCCCTGTGAACCTCCCGCTGGTTCATCAGACATTTTTTGGACTCATGTACGAATTCGATAGGATCTTCAATGGTCAGAATATGTTCGTACTTGTTTTCGTTGATGTAGTCGACCATGGCGGCCAGGGTGGTACTTTTTCCTGAACCGGTGGGACCGGTGACCAGCACCAGGCCATTGGGCTGCATACAGATATTCTTGAAGTTGTTGCCCATGCCCAACTGTTCCATGGTCAACACCTTCGAAGGAATCGTACGGAACACAGCGGCTGCGCCGCGGTTCTGGTTGAAGGCATTTACCCGGAAGCGCGATAAACCCGGTATTTCAAACGAGAAGTCGGTTTCGAGCAGCTCTTCAAAATCTTTGCGCTGCTTGTCATTCATCACTTCGTATACCAGACTGTGAACCTCTTTGTGTTCCAGTGCCGGCAAATTTATCCTTCGAACATCACCATCCACCCGAATCATGGGTGGCAGTCCGGCCGAGAGGTGCATATCAGAAGCGCCTTGCTTGACGGAGAAGGCCAAGAGTTCGGTAATATCCATTCAAAGTATTCCACGAGTCAGGGCCTTGACCAGAATATCCGAAAATCTCGAGAGCGTACAAACCCGAGTTCGCCAATGCGGTGGCGAAGCGACACCTGTGCGCCTTATCGCCGTGAGCAAAACCAAGCCAGCGGGAGTGATCTGTGAGGCAGCACAGGCCGGTCAGCAGGATTTTGGCGAGAACTACTTGCAGGAAGCGGTGGAGAAAATTGAAGCGCTGAAAGACCTGAATTTGACCTGGCACTTCATCGGCCACCTGCAAAGCAACAAAACACGACCGGTGGCAGAGCACTTCGACTGGGTGCACACACTCGACCGACTGAAAATTGCCCGCCGGCTGGCCAGCCAGCGACCGACTTCCCTGCCGCCACTGAACGTTTTGCTGCAGCTGAATTACGATGACGAGGCGACCAAATCGGGCTGTAACCCGGCCGATCTGGCTTTGCTGGCTGCGCAGGTTGCTGAGCTGGAGGGCCTGAGGCTGCGCGGCATCATGTCGATACCGGCACCTCAGTCAGACCCACAGAAACAACTGGAAACCTGCCGAGGGGTGCGGCTTGTTTTTGATGAACTGCGCAAGCAGTTCCCGGATCTTGATACACTTTCGCTTGGCATGTCTGCCGATCTGGAAGCAGCAATCCAGGCCGGCTCGACCATGGTTAGGGTTGGCACCGACATATTCGGCGCACGCCCCCAACCAGAATGCTGAAATCTAAGCAACCGGCGCGCCGGAAAACAAACCGCTGAGGCGTTTGCTGCCGCAAACCGACCTCGCGAAGGGAGAGCAATGCAACCCAATATTGGCTTCATCGGCGCCGGCAATATGGCCACGGCCCTGATTAGCGGAATGGTAGACCGCGGCTATCCGGCCGATCGCATCGCTGCATTTGATCCGGTCGAAGACCAGCTGCAACGACTGCTGGGCAACCTCAATCAGGGCCTGATGTCTGCACAGGTACGTACCAGCACCGACAATGCCGAGGCCCGTTTTTTTGACATCCTGGTGCTGGCAGTCAAGCCGCAAATACTGCCCGAGGCTGCCCGCTCACTGGCACCCCACCTGGCCGATGGGTGCGGTGTGGTTTCCATCGCCGCCGGGGTTACCCTGGCTCAACTGGAACAGCTGCTGGGGCCCAGGCCTCTGGTGCGCTGCATGCCCAACACGCCCTCACTGGTCGGGCTGGGCGCGTCAGGCCTTTACGCCAACGCACAGGTCTCTGCCGAGTTGCAAAACCAATGCGAGGCCATATTCCGTTCGGTCGGTGTGGTCAACTGGGTTGAAAGTGAATCCGACCTCGATCTGGTTACTGCGGTTTCGGGAAGCGGGCCGGCCTATTTTTTCCTTTTCATGGAAAGCATGATCGAAACCGCGATAGAAATGGGCATGGACCCTGAAACCGCCCGCGCCCTGACAGTGCAAACTTGCCGGGGTGCTGGCGAACTGGCCTCGCATGAATCCGATATCGCCGAATTGCGCCGCCGGGTTTGCAGCCCGGGGGGTACTACCGAGCAGGCTATTGCCAGTTTTCAACAGGATGGCCTGCAAAACCTGGTCCAGCGGGCGATGAATCGATGCGCTCAACGGGCACGTGAAATGGCGGAAGAGACCGCCCGGCAACTGGAGAAATAACCTTGCAATCAACCCTGGCCTACCTGGTCGGCACCCTGGGCGAAATCTACATTGGCATCTGCCTGCTGCGCATTCTGCTGCAGGCAGTGCGAGCCGATTACTACAACCCCTTTAGCCAATTCATCGTCAAGGCCACCGCAGGCCCGATCAGGCTTCTGCGTCCCATTTTGCCCAGTGTGGGTCGAATAGACTGGGCAGCCATAGTCTGGTGTCTGCTTGCCGCCACACTGGTTTTGCAATTGCGCAACTGGGCGGCGGGTGGAGGTATCGTTCCCATTACCCAACTGCTGACATTTGGCCTTTTCTATAGCCTTTTTACCTTCCTTCGCATGTTGTTTTTTGGCGCCATCATCATTGTTATCCTCAGCTGGCTTGTGGCATTCGGCGGTATCCGCGGCTCCAGCCCGCTGGCCGATCTACTGAATCAACTGATGGAACCCTTTCTCGCGCCATTCCGCCAGCTGATCCCTCCCATTGGCGGGCTCGATTTGTCGGTCATCTTCTTCATTATCGTGATCAACCTGCTGCAGAATGGTCTGGGTCAGCTGGCCGCCTATTTCTAGGTGCCTCGACCCTTCATCGGCGAGCTGTTTCAGCCAGAAGGGCGACACACTGCAGCTGCAATTTCTGGTTCAGTCCCGGGAAAGCAGCGGCAGTTAACTGTCGTCACAATTACGAAACCTGTGTAAAGGTTGGCCCAGCCAGTCCGCCAGTCGCCTATAGTTCGCCCCGCAACGCGAAACATCTTAAAGAATGTCGAAATCTGCCAACTCAGGGGGCTCTCAATGAAAACACCTACTCTCGCTGCCAAACCATTTATTCTGCTTGTCATCGGCTTGGTTGCCGGATGCGCTTCAACCTCCCAGCCCGAACAGAGCGCTTACCAACTGGTGGAGATTGATCATGGTATGAACGCCCAGGAGCGCCAGGCGTATCGGCTTTCGCAGGTCGAGGAAATGCAGATCTACGTGGGCGAAATCATCGAAGGGCGCAACCGCGATCAGCCAGCAGCCTACCGAACCGAGACCTTCGACATTGTGATCGAAAACCTTGGGCAGGTGGAGCACACCGTCTGGCTGAACCGTGATCAAGGCATCGTCTACAATTGGGAAGTGCTGGGTGAATCCAGCAATGGCGGCGTATACTTTGATCACCACGGCCACCCCGGAAAAGAGAACCGCGACCAGTTTCCCTACGGCTACTTCGAAACCTTCGCAACCGGAACAGCTGCTCAGGGACACGGCATAGTCAACCCGGGCATTAACGGCTACCACGGCTGGTTTTTCATCAACCTTGAAGACCGGCCGGTTACCGTGCGCGTCACCATGAGTGGTTACTGGGATCGTCACCTGGAAATCTACCGTGCAGTTGCCGGCGAGGTGGTCACCTCGGTCGACTACTAGCCAGGCGCACTGCTTCGCCCAGCTGGCCGATATTGCAGACGGCTGGATGGGCAGCAACCGCAATCACAGCATGGCGAAACCCTGCCAAACCCACTAGACTTCGCCCAAACAAAAAACAGGCGCAGCATGTCCAGCAGGGAGTCCCGCGGTTCTGTAGGAATCGTCGAACCAAAACAGATCAGCATCAGCGAACCGCTGAGGCTGTCCTGTGGGCACACACTGGACAACTACCAGCTGGTTTATGAAACCTATGGCGAACTAAACTCCGATGCCAGCAATGCCATTCTGGTTTGTCATGCACTCAGCGGTAACCACCACGCGGCCGGCTACCACACAGAAAACCCGGATGAGCGACCGGGCTGGTGGGACAGCTGCATCGGGCCAGGCAAACCCATCGATACCGAGCGGTTTTTTGTCGTAGTGCCCAACAACATTGGAGGCTGTCACGGTTCGACCGGGCCCAACCAGGTGAACCCGGCCACCGGCCGGGTCTGGGGCCCCGACTTCCCCCCGCTGCGTTTTCGTGACTGGGTGCACAGCCAGCGTCAACTTGCCGACCAACTGGGCATTCACTGCTGGGCTGCCATTATTGGTGGCAGCCTGGGCGGCATGCAGGCGATGCGCTGGTCATTGGAATACCCTGAACGGGTGCGACACTGCCTGGTGATCGCCTCGGCCATGAACCTGACACCGCAGAATATTGCTTTTAACGAAATGGCGCGCAAAGCCATTTTGTCAGACCCTGACTATTGCGACGGCTGGTACCAGGAAAAGGGTACCCGGCCGAGAGCCGGACTTGCCCTGGCGCGCATGATTGGCCACGTCACCTACCTGTCGCAAAACCAGCTCGACGAACGTTTTGGGCGCGAACTGCGCGAAGGCACCTTCGAGCGAGGCAACAGCCTGCCCGTGCAATTCGAGGTAGAGTCATACCTGAACTACAAGGGCGGTCAATTTGCCGAAGATTTCGACGCCAACACCTATTTGCTGATTACCCGCATGCTGGATGTGTTTGACCTGGCACGCGAATATAACCATAGCCCGGCCGAGGCTTTTGCCCGGGCGAAATGCAAATTCCTGGTAATGAGCTTCAGCACCGACTGGCGCTTTTCGCCAGATCGCTCGCGGGAGATCGTCAAAGCACTTGTGCAGGCAGGTCGCGACGTGACCTATACCGAAGTTGAAACTGACCGCGGGCACGACGGCTTCTTGGCCGATATCCCACGTTACCAGCGCGATCTGGCAGCCTACCTCAATCGGGTCGCGCAGGAGACAAGCGATGCGAATTGATCTGGACCTGGTAGAGCAATGGGTGCCTCAAGGAGCCAGAGTGCTCGACCTGGCTTGCGGGGACGGTCGACTGATGCGTCAGCTAATGGATCAACGCGACGTGCACGGTTACGGCCTTGAACTGGACGCGGATTCCATTAGCGGCTGCATCGAACGCGGCGTCAATGTCATTGAACGCGAACTGGTGCGCGATCTGGACGAATTTGCCGACAACTCATTTGATGTGGTCATCATGACTCAGGCCATCCAGGTAATGAAATACCCTGATGTGATCCTGGAAGAAATGTTGCGAGTGGGCAAGCAGTGCATTGTCACCTTCCCCAACTTCGGCAACGTGCGAGCTCGCCTTCACCTGAGCTTGCGCGGCCGCATGCCGGTTACCAAAAAGCTGCCCTACGAGTGGTACAACACGCCCAATATCCACTTCTGTACCGTGGCCGATTTCGACCAGCTTTGCCGCGACAAGGGTTATGAGGTTCTCAACCGGGTACATCTGTCGGAACAACTATTCAATAGACAATTCGGACAGCTTTGGCCTAACCTGTTCGCTGAAACAGCGATGTATTGCTTAACCAAAGCCGCGCCTTAGCGGCTTACCGGGGGATCTGATCATGACAAAACTCGTTAACACCTGGCTTGCCTTGGCCCTGCTGCTCGGCGTGGTGTTTCAACCTGCCTCGGCCCAGTCCAACACTTACGAGGAATTCGGTAACTACCGGGTTTTTTACTCGGTATTCAATTCCACTTTTCTGACACCGGAAATTGCTGAACTACATGGTTTCTCGCGTGCATCCAACCGAGCACTGGTGAATATTGCGCTGATCCACTCAATCGAAGAGGGTGACAGCCTCGGCCTGCCGGCCCGGGTGGAAGGGGCAGCCCAGAACCTCATCATGCAGAGCAAGCCGCTCAATTTTGTCGAGGTACGAGATGGCGACGCGGTGTATTACCTCGCCTCATTCAGCTTCAACAATGAAGAGCCACTGCACTTCACCATTAATGTCGATCACGAAGGCACTGCCAGCCCCTATCAGGTCAAGTTCACCAAAACCCTGTATCGCGATTAGCCCTTCGCATGGAAGTTGTACTGGCCTCGGGAAACCAGGGCAAACTGCGCGAACTGTCTGCGCGTCTGGGCGACCAATTTTTGGTGCGCCCTCAATCCGAATGGAACCTGCAGCAGCCACCTGAAACGGGCCAAAGCTTTCTTGAAAACGCATTGCTGAAGGCTCGGTTCGCAGCCGAGAAAACCGGGCTGTACTGCGTGGCAGACGATTCCGGGCTGAGCGTGGATCACCTTCAGGGCGCCCCCGGAATTTATTCGGCTCGTTACGCCGGCGAGCAAGCCAGCGATCAGGACAACATCGACCTGGTGTTGGAAAAAATGCATGGCGTGAAAGCCGACCGGCGCGGCTGCGCCTTCCACTGCGCCATGGTCGGCTGCTCGCCGGACGCCACCCTGGCACCTATTCTGATTGAATGTCACTGGCGAGGCACCTTGAGGGAAAAAATGAGCGGCTCGGGTGGGTTTGGTTATGACCCCATTTTTCAGCCCGATGGCATGCAATGTACCAGCGCCGAGCTGGAACCAGAGCATAAAAATCTCATCAGCCACCGGGGGCAGGCCATGAGCCTGCTAATTGGGCGCCTGAAAGAGTTGGGCTGACAGGCGCCTTGCATTCTGCCTGCACAAGCAGCTGTTTTTTGCTGCCACAGATCTCAACAAAAATCGCATTTAGGTAGCGTCACAGATAGTCAGCCTGGCCAGCGAAAAAACCAAGAATTCTTGACATAAGTTGGGTGTTTAACAGTATTGGCAGTGGTAAAGTGCGCGGCAATTAAAGGCAAGGAAGAGTCGCCGCCAACACGCAGAAAAACCTTACAATATTGAGGTTTGTTTCGCGGGACGAAAACATAGCTTTCTTTTTGTTAAGGCTATTGCGGCAAATTCCACGACAGGTTTTTATTAGCTCCAACGACGTTCACAAGAAGAGGCTCGTGAGATGAAACTTTTAAACAAACTGATGGCCGTGCTGGCTTTCACCCTGATGTCACTGGCTGCCCATGCCCACCACAGCATTGCAGGCGAATACGGTGGCGCCGGAGAACCCTACAACTACGTCGAGGGCACGGTTATTGACGTGGCCTGGACTAACCCGCACATCTCCTTCACCGTGGAAACTACCGACGGTTATTTCGGCGACGGCAAGGTGGTTCGCGCCAACAGCCACCCGACCCACATCATTGCCGAATACGGCATGACGGCTGACACCCTTCAAGTGGGTGACAGTGTGAAAATGTACGGCTGGGAACACCAGCGCGGAATGCCGCTTTTCCACCTGCGTGCTCTGGGCGTAAACGATGGCCCAATCCAATCAACCCTGACCTTTGCCGACATGTGGGATCTGGTTCGAGAAAACACCGATAACGGTATTGCCTGGTCGCCTCAACTGGAGGGCTCCAGCCCTGGTCGTCTGGGCCCCGAGTTTACCCAGATGATGAAAGACAAGGGTCTGCTCAATGAGCGTGGCCGGGTTCAACTGCCGCAGTAAGGCAATTGCGCCAAAAGAGAAAGCGGGCAATTGCCCGCTTTTTTATGCCTTGGTTCTAGCCTTTGCAAGCAGCTATTGCAGAAAAAGCTTCTAGTCTTTGTCTGCCGCTTTTGCCACCTTGTGGCGATCTTCACTCAAACCAATGTGCCAATAGCTACTGGCATAAATATCACATCTGGCCACGCAGCGCTCCAGCTTCAGATAGTGTCGGAGCGCTCGCGAGGTATGAAACTCGCCGGCAACCCAAATGGATGGCCTACCGCGAAGAAACTCAAACTGCTTTACCTTTTCAAGCAGCGGGAAATGATCCTGCCTCGCTTCCGGGTTAATCACCCAGTGCAGCTCGATGCCTTCGGGCACCGGCAAGTCCTGTTTTTCCTGCTCGTCTGAAATTTCGATGGCCACGTAACCGCGAGCATCTGCAGGTAATTGCTCGATGTTGACACTGATGGCCGGTAACGCCGTCATGTCACCCGCGATGAGAAACCAATCGGCACTGAAATCCACCAGTTTCTTGGGCCCTGGACCCCCTACCGGAACCCTGTCACCGGGTTTCGCCTGAGCCGCCCAGCGAGATGCCGGCCCGGCATCTCCGTGAAGCACAAAATCCACATCCAGCAGCTGACGCTGCGGGTCAAAGGATCGAACCGTGTAGGTGCGCCGAACCGTCTCGCCCTCGTGCTGCAACACAAACTTCACATAACCGCTCTCCTGATCGTGGGGAAAATCCGCCAGATCATCGCCAGAGAACCGAATCCGGCGCATGTGGGGTGTGAGATCGATAATTTCTGCAACTTCCAGTTGGCGGGGCGGAGCACCCTTACCCGATGGACGAGCCATTTGAATTCCTTGGGGTTCTGAAAGGGGCACATTCTCGACCAGTCGGGCGGGCAGTTCAAATAATTGACAAAAATCCATACAAGCCTGTCATCAGGCTTGTATGAGAGGTCGGTATTTCCAACCATGGCGAAAATCACTTGGCGAACCCATGCAAAAGCAGAATATCAATTCCTTCGAGGCGTTCTGGCCCTATTACCTGCGCGAGCACAGCAAGCCCGCAACCAGGCTGATGCACTATGTTGGCACTGCTCTGTTGCTGCCCATCGCGCTGGCCGGTTTTACACTGAACCTGTGGCTACTGATTGCCTTGCCTTTTTGCGGTTACGGTTTCGCCTGGGTTGCGCACTTCGCAGTGGAGAAAAATCGGCCCGCCACCTTCACTTACCCGGCCTGGTCACTGGCGAGCGATTTCAGAATGTTTGGGTTGATGCTAACCGGGAAGCTTG
>CAKZNR010000121.1 GCA_937129725.1 uncultured Cellvibrionales bacterium
ACTGAATTTGATGTTATCCTGACGTCAGGCGGCGAGAAGAAAGTAAACGTGATCAAGGTCGTTCGCGCGATCACTGGTCTCGGTTTGAAAGAAGCGAAAGGCCTTGTTGACGGCGCACCTGGCCCGATCAAGGAAGGCGCTTCTAAAGACGAAGCAGAAGATATCAAGAAGCAAGTTGAAGAAGCTGGCGGTAGCGTCGAGCTTAAGTAAGCTTCTTGGGCCCGAGGCACTCGGGCATCGCTGGGCTGGGGCGCAAATGCGCTCCGGCCCTTTCCCGGTTTAGCAGCCGGATAAGGTCGGGGACGCCCGATAACGACACGCTGGGGAGTATTGATGGCTTACTCGTATACTGAGAAGAAACGCATCCGTAAAGATTTCGGTTCGCTTGAGAAGGTTATGGACATTCCATATCTGCTCGCGATCCAGTTGGACTCCTACCGGAAATTTACCCAGGAAGGCATAAAGGTTGAAGAGCGCGGCGAATATGGTCTGCACGCAGCTTTCAAGTCTGTCTTTCCTATTGCTAGCTACAGTGGCAACGCAGCATTAGAGTACGTTGACTACTCGCTGGGCAAGCCTGGTTTTGACGTCGATGAGTGTGTATTGCGTGGCACGACCTATGCATGCCCACTGCGCGTTAAAGTACGCTTGATTATTTACGATAAAGACTCCGCTACAAAGTCCATCAAGGACATTAAAGAGCAGGACGTTTACATGGGGGAGATCCCCCTGATGACCGATAACGGTACCTTTGTTATCAACGGTACCGAGCGCGTTATTGTGTCCCAGCTGCATCGCTCTCCTGGTGTGTTCTTTGACCACGACCGGGGTAAAACACATTCCTCCGGCAAGCTGCTTTACTCCGCACGGATTATTCCCTACCGCGGCTCCTGGCTGGATTTCGAATTTGATCCGAAAGACCAGGTGTTTGTGCGTATTGATCGCCGCCGCAAACTGCACGCCACTATCCTTCTGCGCGCGCTGGGCTATACGTCGGAAGAAATCCTCAAGATGTTCTTCGATACCAGCACATTTAAGCTGGAAAAAGACGTATGGCATCTCGAGTTGGTTCCGTCTCGATTGCGCGGCGAAATCGCTCAGTTCGATATTCTGGGTCAGAAAGGCAAAGTACTGGTTGAGCAGGGCCGCCGTATTACTGCGCGCCACATCCGCGAGCTTGAAAAAGCGGGTGTTACCGACCTTGAAGTTCCGGAAGAGTATTTGCATGGCAAGGCGCTGGCGCGCGACGTGATCGACGCCGAAACCGGCGAGTTGCTGTTTGAGTGTAATACCGAACTCACGGGTGAAGTGATCGCCAAGTTGGGCGAGGCTGGCATCGACAAGTTCGAGGTGCTTTACACCAATGATCTGGATGCCGGTCCCTTCCTGTCAGATACCCTGCGCAGCGATCCCACCCGCACCCAGTTGGAAGCGCTGGTAGAAATTTACCGCATGATGCGCCCGGGTGAGCCGCCGACAAAAGATTCGGCCGAAACCCTGTTCCACAATCTCTTCTTCAGCCTCGACCGTTACGACCTGTCTGCGGTTGGCCGCATGAAGTTCAATCGTCGCCTGAACATCGATTCGGATACCGGTGCCGGCGTACTGGTTGACGGTCGTTACCTGGGCATGAAGTTCGCCGACAAGAAACCTGAAAACAAGGTTGATTTGTCGAACCTGCCATCCGAGCTGCAGAAGCTGCTGGAGATGTCCGGCCTCAAGCCGGCCACCTTTGGTGAGCTGAAAGAAGCGTTCGAGTCGCTGCGTTCCGATATTGTCGACGTACTGCAAACCCTGATTGAAATTCGCAACGGTAAAGGCATGGTTGATGATATCGACCACCTGGGTAACCGTCGCATTCGCTCCGTTGGCGAGATGGCCGAAAACCAGTTCCGTGTCGGTCTGGTGCGTGTTGAACGTGCGGTTCGCGAGCGCCTTAGCGTGGCCGAATCCGAAGGCCTGATGCCGCAAGACCTGATCAATGCCAAGCCGGTTGCCGCTGCAGTGAAAGAATTCTTCGGCTCCAGCCAGCTGTCGCAGTTTATGGACCAGAACAACCCGCTTTCCGAGGTAACTCACAAGCGTCGCGTTTCGGCCCTCGGCCCAGGCGGTTTGACCCGTGAGCGTGCAGGCTTTGAAGTGCGGGACGTTCACCCCACCCACTACGGTCGGGTATGTCCTATCGAGACGCCTGAAGGCCCGAACATTGGTCTGATCAACTCGCTGGCTACCTTTGCCCGCACCAACAGCTATGGCTTCCTCGAGGCGCCGTACCGACGCGTGGTAAATGGCAAGGTTACCGACGAAATTGAATTCCTGTCCGCCATTAACGAAGCCCAGTTTGTCATTGCACAGGCATCTGCCGCCCTGAACGAAAAGGGCGAGTTGGTAGACGAGCTGGTTACCGTTCGGCACCTCAACGAGTTCACCGTGAAGGCTCCGGAAGATGTGCAATTTATGGACGTCTCGCCGCGCCAGGTGGTGTCGGTTGCTGCTGCGCTGATTCCCTTCCTCGAGCACGACGATGCCAACCGCGCCCTGATGGGCTCGAACATGCAACGTCAGGCTGTGCCATCTCTGCGAGCACAGAAGCCGCTGGTGGGAACGGGTATGGAGCGATACGTAGCGAAAGACTCTGGCGTGTGTGTGGTTGCCCGCCGCAGCGGTGCGATCGACTCGGTTGACGCCGCGCGTATTGTCATCAAGGTAGACGACAGTGAAATTGAGCCAGGCGAAGCCGGCATCGATATCTACAACCTGACCAAGTACACCCGGTCGAACCAGAATACCTGTATTAACCAGCGGCCAATTGTGCGCAAGGGCGACAGGGTATCCACTGGTGACATTATTGCCGACGGTCCGTCGGTTGATCTGGGTGAGCTGGCGCTTGGGCAGAACATGCGCATCGCCTTTATGCCCTGGAATGGCTACAACTTCGAGGATTCCATCCTGGTCAGCGAGCGGGTGGTGGAAGAGGATCGCTTTACCTCTATCCACATTCAGGAGCTCACCTGTGTGGCGCGTGACACCAAGCTGGGTCCGGAAGAAATTACCGCCGATATCCCCAACGTGGGCGAAGCTGCGCTAAACAAGCTGGACGAATCCGGCATTGTTTATGTGGGTGCGGAAGTTCGTGCCGGAGACATTCTGGTGGGCAAGGTAACGCCGAAGGGCGAAACCCAGCTGACCCCGGAAGAAAAGCTGCTGCGAGCCATTTTTGGTGAGAAGGCCTCGGATGTGAAAGACACATCCCAGCGGGTACCTGGCAGCACCAAGGGTACGGTAATCGATGTGCAGGTATTCACCCGTGACGGCCTGCCCAAAGATGACCGCGCCAAGTCTATCGAGAAAGCCGAGCTGGCCAAGGTTCGCAAGGATCTGAAAACCGAAGAGGAAATCTTCGAGACAGCTGTGCGCAATCGACTGCAGGGCGCACTGGCCGATCAAAAAGTGACCAAGGCTCCCGGTCTGAAGAAAGGCGCCGCACTCACCGCCGAAGTGGCGGGCGAGTACAGCATCGAGGACTGGGGCAAGGTTCGCATGGAATCGGCCGACCAGAACGATATTCTCGATCGTGGCCTTTCCTACCTGGAAGACCGCAAAGCCGAGCTGGACGAGCGTTACGAAGACAAGAAGCGCAAGCTGGAGTCGGGTGATGACCTGGCACCGGGCGTGCTTAAAATCGTAAAGGTTTACCTTGCCATCAAACGCCGTATTCAACCCGGCGACAAAATGGCAGGGCGCCACGGTAACAAGGGTGTTATCTCGGTAATCAAACCGGTGGAAGACATGCCGTTCGACGAAAACGGCACGCCGGTAGATATCGTGCTTAACCCGCTTGGGGTGCCATCCCGTATGAACGTGGGCCAAATTCTGGAAACTCACCTTGGCCTGGCAGCCAAGGGGTTGGGTGAAAAGATCGGTCGTATGCTCGACGAAGAGCGCAAGAAAACCGAGATGAAGAAGTTCCTCGAAGAGGTTTACAACCTTGGGCGCGGTAAAACCGAGTTCAAAGGCAAAGACTTCAAAGACGACGAACTTACCCAATTGGCGGAAAACCTGCGCGACGGTGTGCCTATGGCAACGGCTGTGTTTGACGGTGCCGACGAGTCCGAAATCAAGGGCCTGTTGAAACTGGCAGACCAGCCCGAGTCCGGACAGATGACCCTGTTCGACGGCCGTACCGGCGAAGCATTTGACCGACCCGTAACCGTGGGCTACATGTACATGTTGAAGTTGAACCACCTGGTTGACGACAAGATGCACGCGCGCTCTACCGGTTCCTACAGCCTGGTTACCCAGCAACCTCTGGGTGGTAAAGCCCAGTTTGGTGGCCAGCGCTTCGGTGAGATGGAAGTGTGGGCGCTGGAAGCCTATGGCGCCGCGCATACTCTGCAGGAAATGTTGACGGTGAAATCGGACGATGTGGCGGGTCGAACCAAGATGTATAAAAACATCGTGGACGGCGATCACCGCATGGAGCCGGGAATGCCCGAATCTTTCAATGTGTTGGTGCGCGAGATTCGATCTCTGGGTATCAATATCGAACTGGAAGAAGACTGATCTGACGAGTTCGGGGGCCTGAAGGCCCCCACGCGTCGAACTTGTCAAACAAATTATTGGAGGAAGGGCCTTGAAAGACCTGTTGAAAATGCTGAAGTCGCAGACTGAACTGGAAGAATTTGATTCTATCCGCATCAGTCTGGCCTCCCCGGAGATGATCCGATCCTGGTCATTCGGCGAAGTGAAAAAGCCGGAAACCATTAACTACCGAACGTTCAAACCCGAGCGTGACGGCCTGTTTTGCGCCAAGATTTTTGGCCCAATCAAAGACTACGAGTGTCTCTGTGGCAAATACCGCCGCATGAAGCACCGCGGTATCGTGTGTGAAAAGTGTGGTGTGGAAGTTACCGTGGCCAAGGTTCGCCGTGAGCGCATGGGTCACATCGAGCTGGCCACCCCTTGCGCCCATATCTGGTTCCTCAAGTCGCTGCCTTCACGCATTGGCCTGATGCTGGACATGACCCTGCGCGAAATCGAGCGCGTGCTGTACTTCGAGTCTTACATCGTGACCGACCCGGGCATGACGGAACTCGAGCTGGGTCAATTGTTGACCGACGACCAGTATTTCGAAGCCATGGAGAACTATGGCGACGAGTTTGACGCCAAGATGGGTGCAGAAGCTATCCAGACCCTGCTGGCCGGAATCGATCTGGAGCAGGACATTGCCGAGCTGCGTGAAGAAATTCCGCAAACCAACTCGGAAACCAAAATCAAGAAGCTGTCCAAGCGCCTGAAGCTGATGGAAGCTTTCTACAACTCGGGCAACAAGCCCCAGTGGATGGTGATGGAAGTGCTGCCGGTTTTGCCGCCAGACTTGCGTCCATTAGTGCCGCTGGACGGTGGCCGCTTTGCCACCTCCGACCTGAACGACCTGTATCGCCGGGTTATCAACCGGAACAACCGTCTCAAGCGCCTGCTCGAGCTCTCGGCTCCCGACATCATTGTGCGCAACGAAAAGCGCATGCTGCAGGAAGCGGTTGACGCCCTGCTGGACAACGGCCGTCGCGGCCGCGCCATCACGGGCAGCAACAAGCGCCCGCTGAAATCGCTGGCCGATATGATCAAGGGCAAGCAGGGCCGTTTCCGTCAGAACCTGCTGGGCAAACGCGTGGACTACTCCGGTCGTTCCGTAATTGTGTGTGGCCCAACCCTTCGGCTGCACCAGTGCGGTCTGCCGAAGAAAATGGCACTGGAACTGTTCAAGCCCTTCATCTTCAGCAAGCTGGAGCTGCGCGGCATGGCCACCACCATCAAGGCGGCCAAGAAAATGGTCGAGCGCGAAGAAGCGGTGGTTTGGGATGTTCTCGATGAAGTGATTCGCGAGCACCCGGTTATGCTAAACCGTGCGCCTACGCTTCACCGTCTGGGTATCCAGGCGTTCGAACCGCTGCTGATTGAAGGTAAAGCCATTCAGCTTCACCCGCTGGTGTGTGCGGCGTTCAACGCCGACTTCGACGGCGACCAGATGGCCGTGCACGTGCCACTGACTCTGGAAGCGCAAATGGAATCGCGCGCCCTGATGATGTCTACCAACAACATTCTGTCACCGGCCAATGGCGACCCCATTATTGTGCCTTCGCAGGACGTGGTGCTGGGCCTCTATTACATGACCCGCGAGCGTGTGAACGCCCAGGGCGAGGGCATGCGCTTTGCCGACACAAGTGAAGTGTCGCGCGCATACCACGCCGGTCACGTGCATCTGCATGCACGTATCAAGGTGCGGATTACAGAAAAACTCAAGGGTGACGACGGCGAGCTTGAAGCCTGTACCCGCCTGGTAGATACCACCGTGGGCCGCGCGTTGGCCTGGCGCATCATTCCAGACGGTATGAGCTTCGACCTGATCAACAACCCGCTCACCAAGAAAGCCATTTCGCGGCTTATCGACGTTTGTTACCGAACTGTGGGCCTGAAAGCCACGGTAATATTTGCCGATCAGCTGATGTACACCGGTTTTGCTTATTCAACCCGCTCGGGTTCGTCTATCGGGGTGAACGATTTCGTTATTCCGGACGAGAAATACAGCATCATCGACGCGGCCGACGAAGAAGTAAAAGAGATCGAGCAGCAGTTTGCTTCCGGTCTGGTTACTGCCGGCGAGAAGTACAACAAGGTGATCGATATCTGGTCGCGAGCCAACGACCGCGTTGCCAAATCCATGATGCAGGGCATCAGCAAGGAAACGGTAATCAATCGCGATGGCGAAGAGGAAGAGCAGGACTCGTTCAACAGCGTATTTATGATGGCCGACTCGGGTGCCCGGGGTTCCCCCGCACAGATTCGTCAGCTGGCCGGTATGCGTGGCCTGATGGCGCGTCCGGATGGCTCCATCATTGAAACACCCATTGTGGCCAACTTCCGTGAGGGTCTGAACGTACTCCAGTACTTCATTTCCACTCACGGTGCGCGTAAAGGCCTGGCCGATACGGCACTGAAAACCGCCAACTCCGGTTACCTTACCCGCCGCTTGGTAGACGTTGCCCAGGACGTGGTAATTACCGAGTTCGATTGTGGCACCGAGGAAGGCATGATCATGACGCCGGTTATCGAAGGCGGCGACATTATCGAGTCTCTGG
>CAKZNR010000122.1 GCA_937129725.1 uncultured Cellvibrionales bacterium
TGGACCCGCGAAAACAGCTCAGTCGCACGCGCTCCGAAGGCTCGGTCATCGGCTGTGGCGCCTGTAATCATGTCCCGCAACCGCGCCGGCTGTTCAAAAATCTCTTTTCGCATGTAGTGATCGTAACGACCCAACCCCTCGCCTTCTGGTCGCAGTGCAAGACGGTTTTGGCTTCGGTCGACCGGATCACTGTCCGCATTAAAGATGGCATAGCTATCTGCCGTCAGCTGCGCAACATCACCCTCTTCAAGATAAATAAACGTATCCGTGACGGACTGCAATGCAAGCGTGTCTGATCCAGCAAAGTTTTCCCCCAAACCAATACCCAATACCAGTGGGCTACCCTGACGTGCGACGACCAGTTCATCAGGCGATTGACGATCAATGACAGCGAGTGCATAGGCGCCTTTCAGTTGTGGCAGAACCTGCCGTAACGCAGCGAGCAAGTCTTGGCCGTCGTCCTTGATAGCCAGCGCAATTAAATGTGCCACCACCTCGGTATCGGTCTCTGAAGCGAACTGACAACCCTGCGCTGTTAACGAAGCGCGCAGCGCTTCGTGGTTCTCAATAATGCCGTTGTGCACCAGGGCAATGGGGCCGCTGGTGTGGGGATGGGCATTGTTCTGGGTGGGTTTGCCGTGGGTGGCCCAGCGGGTGTGGGCAATGCCCAGGTGGCCGGTGAACTGGTCGGTAAGGGCCGCTTCCAGTTGGGCTACCTTGCCCACTTCCTTGGTGCAGTTCAGTTCGCCGCTGGCGGTGCGCACCGCCATGCCGGCCGAGTCGTAGCCGCGGTATTCCAGGCGCTTAAGGCCTTCCAGCAAGATGCCCTGAACCGGGCGGGCGGCGGTGGCGCCGACAATGCCGCACATGGTTTTTCCTTGGGGTGTGTTAGCAAAGGCGCGTATTTTGCCATAAAAGGCGGTGGGGGGTGCATTGTAGAGCTAGGCTCGTCATCCTGAGCGCAGCGAAGGATCTCCTTCGGGTTGACATGGAGTAGGGGGCGGGAGGTCCTTCGTTGCGCTCAGGACGACAGAAAGGGGAGGTCCTTCGGTCGGGCTGTGCCCTCCCTCAGGATGACGACCTCAGGACGACGGGGAAGGGAGGTAGGTTAGGAGCCCTTTTTGGCGGGGCGTTTCCAGTTGTCTACCGCGGTTTGTTTGCTGCGGGTTAGGGCCAGTTCGTTTTCTTTCACGTTTTTGGAGATGGTGCTGCCAGCGCCCACGGTGGCACCTTTTTGAATGGTGACTGGCGCTACCAGGGCGCTGTTGCTGCCAATAAACACCTCGTCTTCAATGGTGGTTTGGTGCTTGTTGGCGCCATCGTAGTTGCAGGTGATGGTGCCGGCGCCCACGTTCACGTTTTTGCCCAGTTCGGCGTCGCCCACGTAGGAAAGGTGGTTAATTTTGCTGCCTTTGCCTACCCTGGCCTTTTTGGTTTCCACGAAGTTGCCCACCTTGGCGTTGTCGGCCAGTTCGGTGCCTTCGCGCAGGCGGGCGTAGGGGCCCACGGCCACGTTGGCGCCAATGTCGGTGCCCTCGATGTGGCTGAAGGCGCGAATATGGCTGTTGGGGCCGATGGTGGAGTTCTTGATGATGCAGTTGGCTTCAATGACCACGCCGTCGTCTAGTTCGACCTGGCCTTCAAATATCACGTTGGCGTCGATTTGTACGTTATCGCCGGCGGTAAGTTGCCCGCGAATGTCCAGCCGGGCCGGGTCGGCCAGGCTAACGCCGCTGTGCATCAGTTGTTCGGCCAGGCCACACTGGTACAGGCGCTCCAATTCGGCCAGTTGCACCCGGTCGTTGGCGCCGGCCACTTCGCGGTTGTTGGCCGGGTGCACGGCTTCCACGTTCACGCCTTCGGCCACGGCCATGGCAATCACGTCAGTTAAATAGTATTCGCCCTGGGCGTTGGCGTTGC
>CAKZNR010000123.1 GCA_937129725.1 uncultured Cellvibrionales bacterium
TCATCGAACAGGCATCCTGTTGCCTGGGTGTCGCTGAAGTTGCACGCTGTCAAATCCGAGCAGAGGTCATTTTCATTGCAAATGCCGTCACCGTCTGAATCCACGCACTTGGGCACACCAAACAAATACACGTCGTCAAAAGCGATGCGCTCGTTGTTGGCGTCTGTCGCCAGGACCACCCGCAATTGAACGGTGTTGCCATCGGGGATGGAAATCTGGTCGATGTTGTTGGTGCCGAAGTCGTGGCCCGCGAGGGTAACCGTCAAGCTGGCCAGCAGCGCGGCATAGTCGCCGCTGAATTTGCCCAGCAATTGCATGGCGGTACTGGTGACCAGCACCAGGAACGCCATAACAAAAACCGGCCGCTTGTAAAAGCGCATCAGGCCCCGGATAACCGGCGCTTAATGGCTGGGTAGTCCGTAGCCGGGAACATGCCGCGCACGGCCTCCATGGTGATGGAGAGCGCCTTGCAGCGTGAGCGCAGGTACTTGAGGCAGTCGCGCTGGTGTTGGCTTATGGGCTCGCCAGGCTGGCGAACCACGGTCAAGGCCGCCGCGTGCATATCTGCTGGAATGTCATTTTTCATGATCAGGACCCAAACGCTGCAAGCGAAACGGTGGGGCCGGCGCTATCAATCGTAATGTCGAAGTCAACGCCAACAGCAAGGCCGCCAGTAGCCGCCTTGAGCAGGAGCCGCCCATACTTGGCACCGTCACCGCCGGAAGCGTTTAGGCCGGCCTCGGCCGTGGCCAGGGCCACCTCGCCAGCACCGCCGCCTGACTGCCAGGTGAAGTTATTCACGCCCTGGCCGCTGTGGTTGGCTAGCTCGACGTTAGACACACCCCCGTTGTTCGTCCAGCTGCGCAGAATCTGCAGGGTCAGCGCCCCGTCATTGGCAGTGGTGCCGGTGAATGTCCCGCCCTCCAGCTCGACATAGTCGGCACCCGACGGCGCGTCGCGAACAAAGATAGAATCCTCGGCCTGGGTGTTGTTGCCGCCCGCGTCCTCCAGGTCGGCCTTAAAGTGGTTTTCTGTTCCACCGGCCGAGCTGTTTAATGCGCTGGTGCGGTATGCCCACGCCACCTGAAAGCTGATGTTTGATTGCGTGCCCGCGAACGGGTCGTTTTCCAGCGTGACCCGGTCGGAGCTGACCAGCGTGGCGATTTTGTACAGGCCGTCGCTGATCGTGCCGTGACTTACATAAAGATAATCACCGGTCGAAAGCCCGGTATTGTTGCCGATATTCAGCTCGCCACTGGCGTAGCTGGCTGCACTGCCGGCGGTCAATACCGTGGCGGCAGGAGTCAGGCTTGAGCGAACGGTGGTGGAACCAGGGAAGCCCGACGCGGTGTCCAGGAATACGTCATTGACCACCGCCACATCCATGGAGTCGGGCGATGCAACCAGGTCCAGCTCCAAGCCATTTAGAAACGGATCGGCCGCGCTTAATCCTGCGCCATTAACTGTTAATGCCATGGTTTACGCCTCCACCCAGTGGCCACGGGATAACTTGTGGTTTTCCTGAAAATCCTGCCGGGCCTGATACATGGCCTGGGGGAACAATTCGCCGCCGTCGGCAAGCTCCTGCGCTCGGTCGATAATCGCGTTTGCCTGCTCCAGGTTCAGGCTACCGATGGTCGCCTTTTTGTCGCAGCGCAGCCGACGCCACGCTGCCGGCACTGCGGCCATGCTTGAAAATCTCGGGGTACTTTCGCTCACGTTCTGCAATGCTCCGGTTTTTGCGTTGGGCGCATGTTGGGCAGGCGCACATTTCGGGCCGGCCTTTGCGTCGGTCTATGTCGAAGGTGCGGTTACACCAAAAACAGCGAACTACTTCATGCACGGTGGTGCCCTATGTATCGCCTGCTGCGTTAGCCAGCCATTCCGCGCCTTACGCCCAAACATCGGCGATCAATCGCTGCTCGGCGCGAAAACGCACGGCCTTACCTATTTGCTGGTTTTGCTGGCCGGCCTCGCGGGTGTAGAGCTGCACGCGGTATGTACCCTCCATGTCCACATTGCCGCCCATGCGCACCAGGACCTCGTCGCCGTCATCGCCCAGGCCCAGGTCGGCGAGCTGGACGACAATAACCGCCTCCGACCCGTCGGGCTTGATCACGGCGGCGCGGGCCTCGGTTACGTCGGTAAAGTCGTACCCGGTGCCGACCAGCCGCACCGTTATCTCAGCCCCGACTCGGGCCTGTTCAATTACTCCTGTCATGGTGTCGTTGCTCCGCTTGCGTCCAGCACCACCTGGCTGGGTGCTGGCAATTTAATGGTGTGGTTGATGGGTGCCGGGCATTGCAGCTCGTCGCCCATGGGTGCAAATCGGGTCAGCTCCTGGGTGGTCGCCGACCCGGTAATGATCAGCAGCAACACCTCGCGAATGTTCTCGCCGCCCAG
>CAKZNR010000124.1 GCA_937129725.1 uncultured Cellvibrionales bacterium
GGTCGGCCGCAAGAGACACGCGAATGGTATCGCCAATGCCGTCCATCAAGAGCATGCCAAGCCCAATGCTGGATTTCACGGTGCCCGACCGCAGCGCGCCGGCTTCGGTGATGCCCAGATGAAGCGGTTGCTCGATTTGGCTGGCAATCTTCCGGTAGGCCGCCACGGTCATGAAAATGTCCGATGCCTTGAGGCTTAGCTTGTAATCGGGGAACCCGTGCCGGTCGAGAATATCAATGTGGCGCATGGCAGATTCCACCAGCGCATCCGCTGTTGGCTCGCCATATTTTTTTTGCAGGTCTTTTTCCAGCGACCCGGCGTTTACGCCAACCCGAATGGGTATGCCACGCTCGGCGGCGGCATCGATAACCGCCCGTACCCTGTCTTCACGGCCGATGTTTCCCGGGTTGATGCGCAGGCAATCTACTCCGCGCTGCGCCACATCCAGAGCGATCTTGTGGTCGAAGTGAATGTCGGCCACCAGGGGAATATCTACTTCTTTGCGAATTTCACCGAAGGCAACCGAAGCTTCCAGGCTGGGGACCGACACGCGCACAATGTCGGCACCGGCTTCCTGCAGTTCGCGAATTTGCGCAACCGTAGCGGCCACATCGGTGGTTTCGGTGTTGGTCATGCTTTGCACACTGATAGGCGCATCGCCGCCCACAGGCACACTACCCACGTGAATTTGTCGTGACTTACGACGCTGGATGGGCGATTCAGAAAACATTTGTCAAAACTCGATAAAGGCTAGGCGATCAAAAAGGTGTAAACCAGGTAACCGGCCAAACCCACCAGCCCCAAAATAACCAGGATAAAGACCACCAGACCGGCTGTTCCAGCGCCCGGCGCCGGCTTCGGCTTGCTCCGCTCGGAGTCGCGAATACCCTGAGATATGCCAGTGAGCGAGAAATAGCCCTCAAGTACCGGGGCTTCGTCCAGTTCAATTAGCTTGCAGTAGTTACGCAGGTAACCCCAGACATAAATTCCGGCGGGGAATTTATCGTACTGGCTTGCCTCGAGGTCGCGCACGGCCGATTCGGTCAGGCCCATGTCTCGAGAAATCTCACCCACAGTGACGCCGCGCGCCTCTCGCGCAGCCGTCAGCAAGGCACCCGGGTCGGGTTGCAGAGCTGGCGTTTGCTCGTTTTGGCTGCTCTGGTCAGTTTCTTCTGTCATGGCTAGACCTATTGCTCCAGTCGGCGTTCACGCGCCTGGAGAGAATCCGGAAACATCGAACCCAGGGCCATTCGGTAGGTTGCCTCTTTCTCCGAATCGGAAAATACCTGCGCCAGGCGAATACCCAAATCCAGGCTACGCGGCGTGGCCGTCGCTACCTGCTCGAACCGTTCGAGATATTGCATCGAGATGGCAAAGCTGCGCTGATCGTAGGCCAGCTCGGCGAATTCCAGCAAGGCGGGGGCAAGCGAGGGATTCAACTGCATGGCCCGGCGCAGCGACTGGCCCGCTTCTTCGTCTTCGCCAAGCCGCAACTGCGACAGTGCCAGCCCATAAAAGGCGTTTGCCCGCAGCCGGTAATTCACGTCGTCCACAGCGCGTTGATACTGATCGCGGGCCTCGCGGTAGTCTTCTTCGGCATACAGCAGACGCGCATAATTCACCCGCGCCGGGGTGTAGCTGCTATCCGATGACAGTGCGCGGCGATAGGAATCACGGGCTAACTCGTTTTCACCCTCGGATTCGTATAGCAGGGCCATCAGGTTATTGGCCTCGGGCGAACGGCTGTCCACATTCAATGCTTTAAGCAGGTTAAAGCGAGCCTGGTCTCGCTCGCCTTCAGCCAGGTAGCTGCGGCCTAGCTGAATGTAGTCGGCAAGCGCACGTTCCGGGTTGGCCAGGCGGTTCTGTGGTTCGGTGACACAGGCGCTCGCCGCCAGTGCCATCACCAGCAGCAAAAACCCTTTACCCAACGCACTGAACATCAGTTGCCTACCTCGGTTGCTGCAATCCTTGATTCTGCCTTATTGCGGTGTCGCTGGCTACGGCGGGTAAGGTCATTCACAGCCCCGGCCAGCTGCCCACAGGCGGCATCGATATCTTCCCCGCGCGTGGTTCGCACTGTTGCCGTGTACCCCTTATCCATCAGGTAGTGCTGGAAGGCACGGATACGGTTGTTCGAGGGTCGACGATAGTCGCTGAGCGGGAAAGGATTGAAAGGGATCAGGTTGATCTTGCAGGGAATATCGACCATCAGGCGCGCCAGTTGCGCGGCATCTTCAAGGCTGTCGTTTACCTGGTCGATCAGGGTGTACTCCACGGTTAACTTGCGCCGCTGGTCGGGCATGCGCGCGAGGTAGTCGCGCGATGCGCGCAGCAACTCGGCTATGGGGTACTTGCGGTTGATCGGCACCAACTGGTTGCGCAACTCGTCGTTGGCTGCGTGCAGCGAAATGGCTAACGACACATCCACATGGTCGGCCAACCGGTCCATCTGGGGCACTACCCCTGCGGTGCTCAGGGTAACCCTGCGTTTGGAGAGCCCATAGCAGTTGTCGTCCATCATCAGCTGCATGGCGGCCACCACATTGTCGAAATTCATCAGCGGCTCGCCCATACCCATCATGACCACATTGGATATGGCGCGGCGTTTACCGCTTCCCAGTGAGTCGAAGCTTTTGGCGGCAATCCACAGCTGGCCGATAATTTCTGCCGATGTCAGGTCGCGGTTGAAGCCCTGCTTGCCGGTGCTGCAGAAACTGCAATCGAGCGAACAGCCCACCTGGGACGATACACAGAGCGTGCCGCGCTCGCCCTCGGGGATAAACACGGTTTCCACGCAACTGCCGCCAGTCACACGAATCAGCCACTTGCGCGTACCGTCGCTGGAGAGTTTTTCTTCAACCACTACGGGCGGACGAATTTCGGCCAGGTCCTGCAGCTTGCTGCGCAGGCTTTTGGCCAGGTTGGTCATTTGATCGAAATCGTCCACGCCGTGCTGATGTATCCATTTCAGCAACTGGGTAGCGCGAAACGGTTTTTCGTCGATCGAGGCAAACCAGTCACGCATTTGCGTGGGCGACATACCCATCAGGTTGGCAGGGGCAGCCGGAGCCGAAGCGGTTGCTTGCGCTTCGCCCTGGTTTGGCAATTGGCCGCTGGCCTGCTCTACCCCGGATGACATGGCAATGCCCGACGGCTTAGCCGCGCGGACAGATCTCCCCGTCTTTGAAGAAATAGCTCACTTCGCGTGCGGCTGACTCGAGCGAATCAGAACCGTGCACCGCGTTGGCGTCGATGGAGTTGGCGAAGTCGGTCAGTTTGAGATTATTGAGGCCGACGCAGCCAGGCATGAACTGCGTGCCCTCCAAGCTCCTCGCGTTTAGGGGGCCACTGTCGATCTTGGCGATGAGACTTTTGGAGAAAAGCGGTCTCAGATTGTACTTGATGTCGTTCAGGGAGGCGTCTGTGACTTCATAGTTGTCGGGGAGGCAGAAGACCTTGCACGCGTTGGCGCCGGTGAGGCAGACGAAGACATTATGCTGCTCCTGCGCCTCCTCGTCCACATCTTGGTCGTGGCTGGGCTGCAGCGAGTGCATGTAAGCATGGGTGCCTTCACCCTTGCCTT
>CAKZNR010000125.1 GCA_937129725.1 uncultured Cellvibrionales bacterium
GCGCTTTCCAGGCATAGTCGCGCTGGTCTTTCAGCCGTCCACCGGGAAGCACAAGGTCACGAATACTCTGATAGCCCCCAAGCGCCGTTTGCACTGCCAGCTGGCCGGGCACGTTGGAACACAAGCGCATGGAAGCGAGCATGTTGATTCCCTCGATATAGTCTTTGGCTGAGCTACGGTTGCCGGAGATAATCAGCCATCCCGAGCGGAAGCCGGCCAGCCGGTAGTTTTTTGACAGTCCGCCAAACGAGATAACCAGGGTATCTTCGGTTAGTGTCGCCAGCGGGTGATGCTGCACCTCGTCGTACAGAATCTTATCGTAGATCTCGTCGGCAAATAGGATCAGCTTGTGTTTTTCAGCCAATCGTGCAATGCGTTTCAAGGTGTCTTTGCTGTATACCGCGCCGGTTGGATTGTTTGGGTTTATCACCACAATGGCACGGGTGCGCGGCGTAATCTTGGCTTCCATGTCTGCCAGGTCAGGCTCCCATTCCTGCTGCTCGTCGCACAGGTAATGCACCGCCCGTCCGCCGGAGAGCCGCACAGAAGCTGTCCATAGGGGGTAATCGGGAGCGGGTACCAGGACTTCGTCGCCATTGTTCAGCAGCGCCTGCAACGACATCATAATGAGCTCGCTGACGCCGTTGCCCATGTAGATATCGTTAATGGTGATGTCGCGCATACCGCGCAGCTGGCAGGCTTGCATAATCGCCTTTCGCGCCGGAAACAGGCCACGTGATTCGCTGTAGCCTTCGGCAGAAGAGAGGTTGTGAATCACGTCCTGAATGATTTCTTCTGGTGCGTGAAAGCCGAACGCACCAGGATTGCCAATATTCAGTTTGGTGATGCGATGACCTTCTTCTTCCAGCCGGTAGGCTTCTTCAAGTACCGGTCCGCGAATCTCGTACAGTACGTTGTCAAGTTTAGTTGACCGAATGGTCTTTCCCTGCAGGGATTCGTCGCTGTCGTCTGAAGCAGTTTCCTTCAAGGGTAAACCCATCACATGGCGCAGTTTTAGCTCATGCTTTTCCGGAATGGCCTCGCCAGATTGCCACCGTGATACGGCCTGGCGGCTGATGCCAAGTTTCTCGGCCAGCAGTGCTTTGCGACCGCCAAAATGAGGTAGTACGTCATCAATTGTCAACATAAGCGTCAATATTTGGGTTCTCAATGACGCGAATACTGATATCTATCTAGAAATATGTCAACTAAAGTTGACTAATTTACGCTTTCTTTGTGACAACCGGCCGTTTTCGGGCTGGAAAACAGGTACTGCAGATAGGACAGGTGAGCCCATAGCAGCTACGCGCAGTGCAGTACTCGCGGCCGTAATAAATGATTTGCAGATGCAGGGCATTCCAACGTTCGCGCGCAAACAGGCGCTTGAGGTCCTTTTCGGTTTGCGCCACGCTGGTACCGCTGGTTAGTTTCCAGCGCTGGGCCAGACGATGGATATGGGTATCAACCGGAAAAGCCGGGTGACCAAAGGCTTGAGACATCACCACGCTGGCCGTTTTGTGGCCCACACCGGGTAGCGCTTCCAGTGCAGCGAAGGATTCGGGGACACGCCCCCCGTGCTGCTGCAGCAGGATTTTTGACAACCCCACAATGGCTTTGGATTTCTGCGGAGACAGTCCACAGGGCCTGATGATTTGTTGCACCTTCTCGACCGGCTGAAGAGCCATATCTGCCGGGTTGTCAGCCAGTAGAAACAGTGCGGGGGTTACCTGGTTGACCCGTTCGTCGGTGCATTGCGCGGACAGCAGTACCGCTACCAGCAGGGTAAATGGATCGCTGTGGTTTAGTGGAATAGGGGTTTGCGGGTAGAGCTGCTGCAACTTGGCATCGATAAATGCCACCCGTTCTTTCTTCAGCATAACGGCCCGTCAGTTGAGGGATTTATGAAACGCAACCAGCCGCTGAATACCTTCAACGCATTGCTCAACCGGCGCAACCAGAGCAAGGCGCACATGGTTGATGCCGGGGTCGGAGCCGTTTGAAACTCGTGTCAGATAACTACCGGGCAGGCTTTTGACTCCGGCTTCGGCATACAGCCGGCGAACGTACTGCTGGTCATCTATAGGGGTATTCAGCCAGAGGTAGAAACCCGCATCAGGCGTTGCCTGGTCACATATACCCTGAAGCAGGGGCATTACCTGCCGGTATTTTTCCCGGTAGAGCTGCCGGTTGTGCTCGGCATGGCTTTCATCCTGCCATGCAGCAATAGATGCCAGCTGGGTCGCACCCGGCATGGCAGAGCCGTGGTAGGTTCGATACAGGGCAAACTTTCTGATTATGTCGGCGTCGCCAGCGACAAAGCCGGAGCGCAGCCCGGGTAGGTTGCTGCGCTTGGAAAGAGAGTGGCAAACCAGGCAATTGCGGAAATGGGTGATTCCGGCATTCCAGCAGGCCTGAAGCAGCCCTGCCGGTTTCTCGTCGCCAAGCCACAACTCGGAATAGCACTCGTCGCTAACCAGTATGAAGTCATGTTCGATGGCCTTGTTGGCCAGATAGGCGAGCGTGGCTTCGTCCAGAGCCACACCTGAGGGGTTGCCCGGTGTGCAGATGTAGAGAAGTTCCAGTTTGGACCATTGCTGGTCGGATATAGAGCGCCAATCGGGTTGGCCCTGATCGGTGGAATTAAAATACACCCGTTGCTTCCCTGCCAGCAGCGCAGCGCCTTCGTAGATCTGGTAGAAGGGGTTTGGCATACCCACCTCTCCACCGGCTCGCGTTGGGTTGGCAGCCAGTTGCGTAATGGCAAACAGGGCTTCGCGGGTGCCGTTTACTGGTAGCAGGTTGGCAAGCGGGTCCAGCGCCTGATGCGGCAGCTTGAACCGCTGGCTGGCCCAGTCGGCGATGGCTTTGCGTAGTTCCGGGTAGCCAGATGTTGGCGGATACTTGCTGACCTGCGTCAGACTTCCAGCCAAAGCCTGCAGAACCACCTCGGGGGGTTGATGCTTTGGTTCTCCGATCGAGAGGTCAATCAGGGCTCGCGACGGGTCGGGCCGCTCGTTTTCAAGCAGGGTTGCGAGGCGGGCGAAGGGGTAGGCCTTCAACTGGTCTAGGGCAGGGTTCATCAGATTTAACTGGCGATGGCGTCGACTTTCTGGTCGATCGTTTCGCACACGGCTCGTGTCAGTTCGTCTTTCAACGCGGTTTCCTGAATGCGATGCCCGCGAGCATCCGAGATCATGAATATGTCCTCTACTCGCTCGCCCAGAGTAGTAATTCTTGCACTGTGCAGCCGCAAATCGTATTTGACAAATATTTGACCTATCACCGCCAACAGGCCGGGGCGATCGGCGGTTGTTACTTCCAGCATGCTGTATCGAGGGCCATCGCTAAGGGTTGCCGTGGTGCGAACCGGAAACTGCTTGAGTGCCCGCTTGGTGCGGGCTCCGGCTACCTGGTGATGCTCTTCTACATTGGTAAGCTCATCGCGAATAGCCTTTGCCAGCCTTTCCACACGGTTGGAATCCTTGCCCAGTGGACTGGCGTGTTCGTCGAGAATATAAAAGCAACTCAATGTGGCTTCGTGATTTTCATAAATGCGCGCATCCTGAATGTTCAGGCCGGCTTCGTCGATGGAAGTCGCAACGGCGGCAAAAAGATTGGGCGCGTGACCCATTCGCACCAGAATTTGCGTGGCGCGTTCACGTCGGTTTGCGATATAGGGCCGAATAATGACAACGGGTTCGTCGACATTCTGTTGTCGGTGTGCAATTTCGGTATGCCAGGCAATATCTTCCGGGGTCTCCTTGAGAAAGTATTCGTCTGAGTAGCTCGACCAGATGGCGTCAATGTTCTCCGCTGGTATGCCTTTACTTTCCAGTATTTGCATTGCCGTATCGCGCGTTTCTTTAATTAGTTCGCTGCGATCGGCAAGGTCTTCCAGCCCCGATCTCAGTGCTTTGCGGGTTTCCATATAGAGCTGCCGCATCAGCGAGGCACGCCAGTTACTCCAGAGTGTGGGGTTGGTTGCCGTAATATCTGCCACGGTAAGCGCGTAAAGGTGGTTCAAATGGGTTTCATCGCCCACAAAACGGGCAAAGCGTTGCACCACCGCAGGGTCTGAAATGTCTTCGCGCTGCGAGATTCGGGACATCAGAAGGTGGTTTTCAACCAGCCAGGCCATCAATCGGGTTTCCCGCCGGTTGTAGCCGTGCTCCTCGGCAAACCGGATCACATCGATTGCTCCAAGTTCCGAGTGGTCTCCGCCGCGCCCCTTGGCAATGTCGTGGTACAGCCCGGCAACAATCAGCAACTCAGGCTTGCGCAAGGTACTGTAGATGTAGGCCGAGATAGGAGATTGCGCGGCGCCCTCGGCGAGTCCGAAGTGGCGAATATTGCGCACCACATTCAGGGTGTGCACA